>NZ_JBXWOJ010000005.1:0-237186 GCF_059610805.1 Ruegeria sp. CDSC025
TCGACAACGCATACGGAGACCGAAACCTCATCTGCACATGCCCACCAATGGACGCTTACGAAGAAGCCGCAGAGTAAACAGACGACAACCAGATCAGCCCCCGCACTGGCCAGGGGCTGATCCATCCTGGGTCATATGCCTTTGCCTGTGGCCCAGGCATTTCAGCGGGGGAGACATGAAGCATTGCATCTTCGAAAATGACCTAGCCTATCTGGCTGAGCCAACCTCTGCTGCCTTCGTGCGAACCCACAACATCGATGTGATCGTGCGCGATAGTAGTGCATTTGCCTCGGCCGAGATGATCAGGGAATTTTATCGTGCCCTGAGCGATCTGACCGGCGACCATTCCTATGTCGTTAATCTGCGTTTGGCTGGTGCGGGGTCTGTAGGAGGACCGCAGTACTGGACCGGAAGAGCGGCTGTTTTCTGGGGCGATTTTTCGGATTGTTGGACGTTGTCCGACGCCGAAAGAACATGGGTCTCACAAGTTCTGAATCTTTCGCCACGGACCGTTCTTGTCGGTGGTGCCGTGCTTTTGCTGGCCCAGATTAGATTGTCGGAAAAAACAGTCGCGGCCATTCACCCCAACTTCGATGCAGCAGCGCGTGAAGCAGGTTTGACCAACTGTGGTACAGGCACATATCTGGCGGCGCGCGGGCGCACGCATAGCGCGACGACACGTCTGAGTACGCTGCGTTTGTTGGCGGATTTTGTTTCGTTGGACCATGGTGAGAACATGGCAGATAACCTGCGCGGGTTTATCGGCCTGTCCGAACCCAAGCGGGACTGCGAAAGCCAGCTTGCCAATCGCTTGATCCATCGTGCGGGCGGGGATCACCTGGTTATGTCAGCGGTTGAGGCAATGCTGAACCATGTCGAAGAGCCACTCAGGATCACGGACCTTTCGAACATGGTTGGCACTTCAACCCGGCAGCTTCAGAGACGGTTTCTGAACAAGACGGGGGCAAAGCTATTGACCACATACCGAGAATTGCGTCTGGAACGTGCGCATAGCCTGCTGCGGTTTACGGATTTGCCACAAATCGAGATTGCCACCGCCACAGGGTTTTCGTCTAAAACGTCACTGAAACGTGCTTTTCGAGACCAGTACAAGACAATGCCGGAAGATATCCGCAGCCTCCGCTTTTCCGGTGGAATGGCGGATCGGGGGCTGGTGAACTGACGGCTCGTGCAGTATGCCGATTAGGGCGCACGCATTTGAAATCTAAATCCGCTGTGATCGGCGAATCGAAAAAAGCCTGATCAGACCGAATGCAGGGCAGACCGACATTCGGGCTCAGTATGATCCTTTAAGTCTTTGAAACGCGGGTTTCTGCATCCGGATTCTGATTCTGTTCTGCAACATTCTCGTGATTGCTGCAATTCCGTCCCTTTTCTGCCGGAATCGTCACTGATAAACCCTTGGCCATCGGGCAGTGATTTGTTGAGGGGTACGGGCGGTAAAATGAATACCGGGGTAAACGGTCGTGTTGCCATTTCATGGTCGCAGACAGAGATTGATGGACTAGAGGCGGCACCTCTGGCATTTTTAAATGTAGGGTCGGCCTGGTCCTGGCGCGGTCAGGCATCGATGCTAGCAGGCAGCGCTGAAGTTGTCGGGCGTAAAAACGCATTTGCATCAGGTACAATCGGGCGCGTTATTTCTGCCACGACTTTTTCGGATAATGTCGTCGGAACGCTCGAGCTTATGAACGGGGCGCAACGGTTTTCAGCGTTACTGGTCGTTTCCGATGATGATGAAAGCCCGTCGCTGGTGTTTGAAAGCGGCTGTCCTTCACGCGATCAGGAATTCTGGATCAGCGCATATACTCAGATCAAGCATCAGAGTGGTGAAGTTGCAGAGCAGGACGGAACTGTCGTCGCGTTTCATCGCAAGGCCACTCAGTTCCAGTACACTGGTGTCGCGAACCTACGCGCAACTGTAAACGGTGCCACTTTAGCGGACTAAATCCCGTTAGTGGTGCCGTCTTTGAATCGAATTTCAGAAAGTTTCGGTTCCTTCCGTTCGGCATGTTGACTCTGCCAGCGCTGCGGATATAAGCGCGGCTTCATTGGTGTTGGTGGCCCCCGCAAGGGGAGGCCTGTCATGAGGGAAACCTCAAGAGGACAACGCCCTTCATAGTGGCCTATTAGGGCCTCGACCTTAAGAAGGAGATCAGCCGTGACCAAACGCACGTCTGCCAAGTACAAAATCGACCGCCGGATGGGCGAAAACATCTGGGGTCGTCCGAAATCCCCGGTCAACCGTCGTGAATACGGCCCTGGTCAGCACGGTCAGCGCCGGAAAGGCAAACTGTCTGACTTCGGTCTGCAGCTGCGCGCCAAGCAGAAGCTGAAGGGCTACTATGGCGACCTGACCGAAAAGCAGTTCCGCCGCATCTATGCCGAAGCTGTTCGTGTCAACGGCGATACCGGTGAAAACCTGATTGGTCTGCTGGAACGCCGTCTGGACGCCGTCGTCTATCGCGCCAAATTCGTCGCGACCGTGTTCGCCGCGCGTCAGTTCGTGAACCACGGCCACGTCACAGTGAACGGCAAGCGGGTCAACATCCCCAGCTACCGTGTCAAAGAAGGCGACGTCATCGAAGTACGTGACAAGTCCAAGCAACTGGCCGTTGTTCTTGAAGCTGCTGCTCTGGCCGAGCGTGACGTTCCTGATTACATCGACGCCGACCACTCGAAAATGACCGCGACTTTCGTGCGCGCACCGGGTCTGGGCGATGTGCCTTACCCTGTCATGATGGAACCGAACCTGGTTGTCGAATTCTACGCGAAGAACTAATTTGATCGACTGATAGGCCGATCTAAAGCACTGGAAAGCCTCCCAAAATCGGGGGGCTTTTTTCTTGCCGTAAGCGAATTGTAAGCGTTTCGTCAGATTTCGCCTATAAATCCTAGACGAAACCCCACTGCCTTGATGACCCGTCCCGACGTCAAGTGCTTTAGTCTGCCAACAAGCTCAGTCACGGTCCAATATTACGCGGGTATTTTGCAACATTGGCTTTGGTTCACACGCTGCTTTAATTCAACTTCGCGGCTAAAGCCTTTGCTTGCTTTGGCTTAAGGTGTACTACGATTTTCCTGGTGCGCCCAGTTCTTGCTTCGGTCAGAGTTCCCGCCACTTTCTTTTTCCCAGATTTGGAAACCCGTTTAGACCTACTCATAAGTTCGCAATTAGTTGGTGCTTCTGCGTCATTTGCATTCAGAGGCTTAGTCTGGTCGCTTTCAGACCAAATCCAGCCTTGAAGGGAGTCGAGGCCTGAGCAAACAATCTCTATTCCCTTCTCCTGAACTTTTGGGTGCGTTAATACATAATATCCAATATTTAATAAGACCTTGTATGTTTGCGGTGGAATGTACGCCATTCTTTACTGTCCTTTGTCACTTTTTACCTCGCTCCACTTGCATATTAACTCAAGCTTCTCAGCCCATTTTACGTTGGGTTAATCAGGTGAAATTTCAACCAGCGTAGAAATTACTTTAACTTAACGCATTGATATATAAAATTAAATTATTACAGGTAAGGCCTCCTGCAACCATTCCGCGAAATTCAGAATCACTGGTGGTGTACTGCTCCCCAAAAAACTTTTCATAGTGGGCCGATGGGGACCCAGACCCGGTAAGCGTGGGGACCGTGGGAGACGCCGGACAGTGGGTCGGATCAAGTACGGGTTTGGGAACGGCGGCGAACCCGTCTAAGCCCAATAGGGTGGTGAGATTTCGCCGCCCGCTTCCTTTTGACCGTGTGTTTCTTCTGTGAAAATCCTTTGCAGGGCGCGTGAAACGGCCTTCCGGCAGGGGATACCCCAAAAGGTTAGGTAACGCGCCTACGGGATGTGTATCCCTGCTCAAGACTTCTGGCGACGTTGCCGTTGCCCAAGGCCAGTTGCCGGGAAATCTCCTGAGTTGTCGCCTGAACAGCCCGTCCGATGATGACCTGAGTTTCTTGATCGCTGACCTGCCGGGTTTCGACCTCTGCGCCCGTATTGTTGATGATCGTGATATTCGGGGCGATTGCGCCCACTCCGAGATTTCCGGAACTGTCGCGGCTGAGTGGAACGACTGCTTCCGGTCCAGCTTCCCCCATAATCCCCAAACCGCCGCCTTTCGATGCGAACATAGTCGGTCCGCCGATGACGCCGCCTTTCGCCAGCTGAGGGATATTGTTCAGGCCCTGAATGGCCTCTTGGAAGGCATTGGACGGTAAACCCGGAACCCCACCGAAACTCGACATCAGAATTTTCAGGATGGAGGCTTGGAAAATCATCTTCGCCATTTCCCTGATCATCGTCTTGGCGAACTCTTTGAAATCAACCTCAGCACCCGCCAATGCGTCGGTCATTCCGTCCAATGCGCCGCCGATACCATATTCGTAAACATCCACCATCGTGGCACCCCAGTCCTTGGCGGCTTTATCGGCCTCTCTCAACTTGTCGAGAAGTTCGTTGATCTGGTCGTTCAATTCCTGTGCCGCTTCTGCTGCGGATTGGATTGAACTTGCGCCACCGCCCCCGCTCCGTGGGCTGTCCTCCGGCAGCGTGTATCCTTCTTGAATCCTGTCGCGGAATGCCTGTTGTCCAGCGCCGTAAGACTGTGCGTCCAGCATTTGCTGATAGCCGCCTTCCAGTGCGCCTTCAGCAGCCGCCCGATCTACAACCGCCTGAACCTGTTTCTGGAGAACGCCCAATATCTCTTGTTGGGTCGCCAGTTCATTGGCGTAAATTTCGAGCAGGGCTTCATTCGCAGCCGCCAGACCTTCGGTGGACCCGATTATGTCTTCATATTGCTCCTTGGTCCGTTCTAGGGTCGCGCGTGCGTCGTCATATTGTTGCAGCGTTTCCTTTGCAGCCGACAGAATGGATTTCTGTTCTTTCGCCTGTTCCGCTAGGCGCTGACGGGTCGTCAGGCTGTCAGTTTCGATCCAGCGGCGGCGGATTTCGTTCAGTTGCCGTTGCGCTTCGACCAGTTGGCGGGTGGCGTTCAATTCGCCTTCGGTGGCGACGTTGAAGCGGATGCTGTCCGCCTCATCTTTCATCGCCTGTAGTTCTTTGTTCAGCCCGTTCGCTGCGTCGTCAGCCTCTTTCATTGCCGAGGCAAAAAGGCCCAAAACCGTTACTGCGCCACCAAGAACCGCACCAATCGGACCAAACGCACCCAAGAACTGGCCGCCTTGGATGGCGAAGGCGCGCATTCTGTCTTGGCCTTGGTTCAGGACGATTGCGAGGTCAGCAATCTGGAAGCCTGCCTGACCAGCCATTCGGCGGAAGTTGTTTAGATTGGCAGTGTTGGCCTTCATCGAACGACCCATTGCGGCGGCGGATGCCCCGGTTTGGATCATTGCGTTGTTCTGTTTATGGATCGCAGCTTCGAACTGTCGGGCTTGGGTGATCGCTTGGGAGTTGTCGAGCCGGAAACGGGTCAGAAGGACTTGGTTCGTCATTGTAGTGTTTCTCCCTTAACTGGCCCAAAACTCAGGTTGTGTTCGGTAATGATTAGGTGGACAGCTTTGCGCATTGCCTCAGTGACCTTTTCGTCAGTCACGAACCGGGGATCATCACCCGTGTGCTTAATATTCAGGGCTGTTTCTGCGCCGAACCTACTTGCTTCGGTTGCTATGTCGCGCAGGGCGTCCTGAATTGCTTGTATGTCCATCCTTCTGTGCCTTTTTCAGTTCTTCTTGAACGCGGCGTTGAACGTATCTGTCGGTTGCCTGTCTGAATGATTTCGTCGGTCTGCTGCGGGTTTTCGGCATTCGTCCTTTCACTTCGATCTGTAACTCTGGCGTCGTTCCAATGCGTATTGGACGGATTTGGCGGCGGCATTCAGACCTGCGGCCTGTAGGTCGAACACCCGCCTTTCCAATTCCCAATCCTGAAGGTCGTCCAGTTCCTCCAATTTGAAGGGGCGTCCGTTCGTTACTGGGCGGCGTTTGCCTAATCCTGTTCCGGGTCCGTCGCTCATTCCGCTGGCTCCAAAAGTCTTTCTGCTTCGACTTCCGACTGAATAAGAACAATCAACTCATTGCGCCGCGCGTTCAGCGCCTCGTTGTCAGCCTGTTTCCCGGTTTTCCCCATCAGGTAGCCATCAGAGACCGCCTGAGAGATTAGGGCGCGGATAGCCTCGTCTATGAGCTGATAGTCAATCACGGTAATTCCGACCCCATTGCGTATACAGGCCACCATTCGGCAGCTTTCCCGTGGAGGCTGGTTGAACGGCCCATCTGGACCAATCCTTGTACAGTTGTTCCCTTGACCGGAATGTTTAGGTCGAAGCGGGTGGTTTCGAAGGTGCCGATTTTGACCCCTTGTTTCGTGTACTGACTGACTAAGGCCATTATGCTTCCTCCGGGGTCATAAAGTTTTGGGCCAGGATTTTGTTATCCACTCCGTTGGCAGTTTGGACGGTCAGGATCGTGTCCGGAGATACGCCCAAAGTTCTCAGCGTGTCCGAAACGGTTTCCGGGTCCGACAAGGCGGCAATCGTTATCCCGTCTTTGGCGATGCTCACTGATCCGTTTCGGGAATAGGTCACGGAGATCATTGCCATGTTACATTCTCCAGATATGCGACCGATGGTTCGATCATCCCCCAAGTAACAGGCAGGACAAACCGAAGGGCGGTTGCGTTTATTTGGAAGGTGGAAACGACTTCTGTTGGTGGGACGGTTGTTGCGGCGTCGGAAACCTGAATTGATCCGGCTTCGTCTACACCGTCTGGCGTCTGTCCAGTGGCGGTCATTGTTGGGCCGGGAAGTTCAGTGTCGGCCATCGCCAAAGTAACAGTGTCCGAAGCCAAAAACTCCGGCATATCCCGAGCCAGAACCAATGCTGCCGCGTCCAGCGCGATTACGTTCGTGTCTGGTACAGCGTTGTGGGACGATATGACCGGAACCCCAAACAGGTTGTTGTTTCGCAGCATTTCTTGGAACGGGAAGGTGCCGGACGCGCTGTCGAACAGCATTTCTAGGGCCAGACGACGAACCGAATGCATAATGATTACTGGGCGACGGGCCTTCATAATAACCAGTTGGCGAAGCAACCTGTTTATGTCCGCGACGATTTCTGCGTAGCCGCTTCCAGCCGCTGTCATCGGCGTTATACCGTTTAGGATGCCGGATGGTCGAAGGGCGGGAATTGTGGCGACGTCATCTAACAGAAACTCATCGACCCCGCTGGCTGCGTCCTCAAGAAACATTTGCCGTGCCAAATCTTCGATGTTGGGTGTCGAAACAGTCAGCAATTCGTTCGTGTAGGTCGTAATCCCGGCCAGCTTATGGCGCCAGAGGGTCGCGCTGCCGAGTGTTCCCTTTAGAACAGGAATTGTTGCTTTCTCGCTGACCCAAGCCGGTTTCATATTCCCGTCATCACCCGCCGCGCGCATCGGGATCGTGACCGAGTTGTTGCGACCAAAGGGGAGGGTGTTGGCGTAGTTCATAAGCTGAGAAAACACCGAAACTGGCTCCATCTTTCGATAGAAGTCAGCAACCATACTTTCGACCAATTCCGCCGCCCAACCTGCGGCGGTTGTGTGGGCAGGATCAGTGGCCCCCTTAACCCATTGTTCGGCGTATCGACGGATCAGACGGTGTTCATCCCCCTTGCCGAGATAGTTCAGTGTTTCACGGATAGGGGTTTTGAAGGCTTTTCGGGTTGCCTCAGCGATAAGACCCCAAAGCAATACACGATGATCTGGTTTCGCGATGGTTTTTGGTTCGGTCTTTTCCGGCAACTTGGCGATTACAGTGGTCGGTCGGGCAACTTCCCGACGCAATGCTTTCACTTCGCCCAAAATCTCTGGCAGTTCATCTACCAAGGCCAGTTGTTCGGCCAGCTTTTTCGTCGCGGCCTGTTCGGTCAGGTTTGCGCGGTATTCTGCGCCCCGCTGTTCGATCTTTCGAACCTCACGGGATGCGGAATTGCTGCTGCGGCGATGCAAATTGCTCGGCATTATTCTTCTTCCTTCGATTTGCTGGCGTCGATCAGTTCGAGCACCGTGTCTTCAAGCGTGTTTACTTTTCCCAGAAGGAAGGCGTTGGCCGCTTCCAGTTCCGTTACCGTGTCTTTGAGTTCTTGGATTTCTTGTGATTGTTTGGTGCTGGCTGATTTCACCGCGTCGATGATCAGGCCGGGAATGTTCCCCAAAAGGTCTGATCGTGCCTTACGAATGCTTTCGATCACCCATTTACGGGTGACCGAAGGCTGGGAGGATTTCGTGGGGGCTTTTCTTTCTGAGCGAAAGTCAGGAACTGAGAAATCCGGGATTTCGGGTGTGAAGTCGCTATCGTCATGCTTCATTTTCTCAATTCCTTGTTATTTTGCTTAACGCAATATTATTGCGAAAAGCAGGAATTGAGTTACATCTTTATTTATCGGCTATTATATACCCAATTCCTCAGCGAATTGCGCTGTCTTTAAATTCAAGTATTGAAGGGAATAATCATTTATTGCCTGGGATAGTTGGTTTTGGGCTTTATCAATGTCTGTCTGGGTGAATTTCTGCGGGTCGGCTTTATGGGCCATTTCGACTACACCCAAAAACTTTGCCTTTTGGATAACTGTGCGGAGTGCGTGGGCAGCATTGTTCATTTTAGGCTTCCTCATCATGAGTGAGATTGTAGAAAATGTCGTCTGGCTTTCTGCGGTTCAGTTCGATGTTCTCGTAAAAGATGCCCCAGAATGGTCGGCTGAAGTTTTCTTCGCTGATATCCAAAAAATCTTCTGCACGCGTCATTACGAAAGTCAGGAAATCTGCCCACGCTTCAGGCTTTTCGAACCAAGGGGCTGCCTTGTCGTTGTGGAGGGACGAAATCACCCGTTCCATCTTACTGTCGATGATGAGGGCCGCGCCAAGCATTGCCCCGATGCGCAACTGCCGGATGTTTTCACCATATCGCAGGTTGAAGGCGATTTCGGCCAGCCGAATGATGGGTGGATCCACGCGTGTATGGTTACAGATCGTGTGAACCCCAATCAAAACATCGTCTAAGTCGGAAGCCCTGAGGCCGTTTCGAAGGGTGGCGTTGGTGTAGTCCAAAGCCAGTGAGATATTCAGGGCGCGACGTTCGCCAAGTTCTTCTGGTGTAAGGGTCATTTCTTGGCAGTCCCAATCAATGTGTGATCTGACATCCGGGGAAACTTCTTGGCGTTGCCCGCATAGGGTTTCAGCATTTCTTTGGTCCACTGAGGATCAAGGCCCAGCATATCGCAGATGCGGTAGAACTCACGGGACACGAGGAAGGCTTTGCCGACTGGACCACCGTGGGTTTCCGGTTTCTTGGCCCGAACCCGCAAGATCATCGACATAACCCAAAGATCAATGAGGCGCTGATACTCCATCGGATCAACGCGCATCCGGTGGAAGTCGGATTGCCTGTAAAACTGGCTGAGAACTGGTTCACCGGACTCAAATGGCATTAGGCGAGCAGCCCCTTGTCATCCTCCACAGCGTCCATCTTCCGATGAAACTCTGCGTCCCGTTTGGTGGATTTCGCACTGTCGATGCCGCGCGTTGCGATACCCATCCGCCGCATCATCGAACCTTGTTGCTGTTGCAGTTTAATCAGGGCTGATAGGGCGGGGTTGGCGACCTTCTGACCTTGGGAGCCGATCCCAGTGGTTCCTTCCAGCGCGACCTCCTCTTGCGCCTCCATAATCGCATCTTCCAGCAGGCAGATTTGGCAGAGAACGCGAAGGTCAGGCTTCGACCATTTGTCGTAGGGTCGTGCTTTCAGATATTCGTAATAGGTGAAATAAGTGCTTTCTTTGAACCGTTTTGCGTAATCTGCTGGTGGTTCTGGGGGCTTCGCATTCATTGATTTGTGTAAAGTTGTGGGTTTATGCTTTGCTGGCATTTTTTGCTCTCCAATTTCAGTTGTTATTAAAATTTATATAGGGAATTGGGGCTAATCCGTTACAGAAAAAATAAATTGCCCAAAACAACCAATTAATTCATTCATTCATTGCCGATTTATTTTAATGTTTGACAGTGATTCCGCAGGGCCAAGGGGGGAAAGCGAGTTGGGGGGTTCGCCGGGCTTCTGTGTGCCATTATTTTTGACTGCCCCCGCCCCAAAGCATATCGCCCAATATGATATGAACCGAAGGGTGTTCGATTATTCTGTAGCGGATAACATTTATGTAATGATCGTTCGTGGCGACTGGATACGACCGACCGCTTGATGGGGTTGTCGATCTGTTGCTTTGTCAGGCGTGCGGTGGCGCAGGCGCGCAGGATGTGGTCTCGCGTATGCGTGCGTGCGTGTACGTATATACGTTGGGGAGGTTTGCCGGGTCATTTCCGGATAGGTCCGTTGAGCTTTTGTTCCGGTGGATGCCGCCCGTTCACCCTGAGAACTGACGAGCCGATATAACGCCGTAGGAGGGGTGTTTTGCGCTCGTCAGTAGGTCGGTCTGCGAGAAGGCTGTACCGCCTAAACGGCGTGGCGAGGTTTGGGGGCTTGGGGGTGATCGAAGGCCAGGTGGGGTAGTCCGAAAAAATTTCGTACCTAAGCACTGCGACGGGTGGCCGTTGCCGGGGGAATTTATCGGGGCAACCTATACGCTATAGGTGATGGGTGCCCCCCTGAGAAACCTGTTTACCCAAAAGCTAGAAGAGCAATACGGTAGAGGCGGCAACCATAACAGCCGCCATTGAACCCGTCGCTGGTCGTCTCCAAACTCCAGTGGCGGGTTTTCTAATTTCAACTTTACTCGACACGATGCGATCCGGTAGGATTGGGATAAGGCGGCCATATGGTCGCTTCGTTGTTTTCTCCCTACAGTGCGTCCTTTGCGTCCTGGTGCGTCCTGCGTGCGTCCTACAGCTTAGGACGCAGATTTAGCCATAGAAAACAACTTGTTATTCCCCAATATCCAGCTTGCGTCCTGCGAAAACAGAAAACCAGATGCACGACGCGGTTTTTCCTCTCCACCCGAAAACGCATCCGTCCCTTTTCCGAAAACCACAGGACGCACAGGACGCACAGGACGCAGATTATATTTATCTATATATATCAGATAATTATATATATATTATAAATAGGACGCACTAAGGACGCACTAAGGACGCGATCTAGTAAGTGCCTGATAATATGTTCTGGTCTACTTTGCGTAATTTGGTCCGGTCGGTCTCATCACCATCAACAACAATGGCTTTGACAGCATCGCTAATGCTTTCGCTCGTGGGCATAAACGTCATCAGTTTCTCATTTACAATCCGGCAGCCGCCAGCAGACAGTAGTTTCTCCACAGCAGCCGGGGAAAACAACAAGTCCATTCTCTTGCCGCGCTTCCGTTTGCTTTTGTCGCCTGTCAATTTGCTTTCCGGAACAGTCGGGTCATATTTCGCTTCCGGTCTGTACTTCGCCAGCCTTGTACGCCGCCCCTTTTGTCCTTCGGCAGTGTAGGAGGTCGGAATATGCCAATATCCACCCCGCGCCATTTGCGCCAGCGTTTCTTCTTTCGAAGGCAGCTTGTCCCGGTATTTTCCGGAGGATTGGTAGATGTGGTAAAGTTCATCGAACGAAATGATCCATTCGTCGCATCCCTCACCATCTTCTCCAATCGGGTCCGACAGCCCATCAAGATACTCCAACATATCCGCGACAGCTTTCCCGGTCTGTCTCCGAACCAGTTCCCGGCGCGAATTTGTCATCGGGGCATTTTCCTTGTCCCGAATGTAAAGCGGCTCCAGTGGGTATTTCGCCTCACCATCCCGCACATATTCCCTCGGCAAATCGTCAACCGACAGCGGACCCTCCACAGGCGTCCCATCAGAGAACTGCCCTTCGAAGTTCCGCGCCCACCAGAGCAACTTCGCATATCCATCTTCATTCCGAAGCCAGCGCGACAACTGCCCCACAGCTTCTTTCGGTATCGGGCTGTCTCGAAAGAACACGATCATCAGACGCCGATCACCCATTTCCACAAACACTGATTTCGCGCGGTTCGATGCGATCAGAAGCACACCAAAGTTTTTGTTGCTGTATTCATCTACACCCTTTTTCTCGATGTTGATCGCATCTTCCGTGATCATATCTTTGATCTTGTTGTAGATGCTCATATCACTGTCGTCCGTCTCATCAGCAAACCACAAAGTTCGGTTTTCCAGCGTCGCATTAAACCTTGCCCCGACCTTAGACCCATTGATGGAGCCGAAGTGTTCCGGCCCGACCATCGGCTTTAAGATCATATTCGCCAGAGCGGATTTTCCTGTCCCTTGGGTTCGGGAATACATAAATGCGCCAAAGTGCTTTCGTTCCGGGTAGGCAATCTGAGTCGCAATCATTCGCTTCATCTGGTACCGTTCGAACGGGTCCGGAATGGCCTCATCCAGAAAGTTCCGAAAGTGACGTAATTCTTCCGGGTCTGGCTCAATTGGAGCAAAAGGCAAAGGCTGCCATCGGTTCAGCATCTGTTGTCCATTCGGCCCAGCGATAACCCGCGCAGGGTTTCCCGGTGCGAAAGTTAAGCTGCCGAAATTTGTATCGGGGTTGGATGTAATTTTCCCCTGAACTTTTAGTCCCATTCCTTCATAGTGCTTTCGGTGGTTAAACCGACGCTCAAGGTTTTCCGCCTTGTATATCTTTCCGTTCGCTTGTCGGCTGTCGGTGAATCCGTCCAAATCGGCAATGTATACCCAGTGTTCTGGTTTACCTGACCGGACGCCATATTTGAGAACATCCTCACCTTTCTTGTCTTTCCCCCAGTAATCGTAGGTCAGCCAGGTAACATCAGCCACCATCGTCTCCGGCAGCCGCCAATCGACAGAGGACAGCAAAGGATTGCCCTTTCTCTCCTGTTCGCTTTCGAAGCGTTCGACCGCACTGAACCCGTCTGCAAATCCCCATTTGTCCGGGAAACCGGATGGATAGTGGAGAATTGCGCCTATCGGGAAATTGGCTCTACACAAAGCCTCACTGACGCGATAAGCCGCCTTGCGTCCGCTGTCATCGTTGTCGCAGATTATCGTCAGCGATCGAACATTCCTGCCGCTTAAAACTGACCAATCTGTAACGCGCACCCCCCCAGCGCCTTTCAGGTACGAAAGCACCACCTTGCCATTCAGGAAACGCGACCAAGGGTTGTCGAGTGCGGCTTGTTTCTCCTTATCATTCTTACAGTAGAGATCAGGGAATGCGACCTTCAGGGCTGCGCGTTGGTCCTTCGGTCCTTCGACCAGAACGACATCGACCGGACCCCGTTGGGAAAGTAGCATTGGCAACCCGACAAGCGGCAACCGACCGCTTTCCACGTACCACATTCCGTCATCGTAAGGCTGGAACACCTGACAGATTTTCCCGCCCTCAGAAAAATCCTTTCTCAGTTCGAGCGCGGCCAACCCGTGTTGGGTGATTATGGGGGTGATGGTAACTGGGTCTGTGTTGTCCGTATCGGTAATGTCACCCAGATTGACATAAGACCCGACAGCAAATTTCGGAAAGCCGATGTTGTCTTTCAGGTTCCCCTTCGGCCAGATATCAACTGACCCGATAACACCGTCCAAAATTGTCCGCGCATCGTCTAAGGAAACATAAGTCGGATTGGGCCATTCGATGGCGTGTCGCGCATTGTAAATCGCGGATAACTCATCCGGAAACGGTTCATATTCAGCCTCGTGTCCGATCTTGTCCCCGGCGCAAGTTACTTCGATGAATCCCTCTTTTTCACTGCTGTCTGGGAAAAAGGCGATAGTGACTTCATATTCCTTGTAGTTCTCGCTGTCCCATTCGGTAATGCGCGCCTTTCGCAATCCGATAGGTTCTGCGCCGATGCGCTTTAGGTAAGACCTAACAGCAGGCAAGGCCCATAACCCGCTATCCCAAAGGCTTGTTTCCCGCGCAACTTCGGCCAGAAATTCGTCGGTGGTGGCTGATCTTTTGCCTTTACCGCTGCGCCATTCTTCTTGTTGGCCCTTCATTTTGCCCATACCTGTTCCCTTCCTTTTTCCAGAAAGGGCAGGTATTCTTACCCAATCCTTCCCGTCCGCTGGTTTAGCGGCCCACGCGACGGTGGGGTTTCAGTGTTCTCGACCCGTTGGCTTCTTCCGGCTGGCGGGTCGTTTTTTGTCGGGGATTGGCTTTCGGCAGTGCTATCCTTCCAGTTTCACACTGTCGAAAATCAACCGTCACCCGGCCTTCGTCATCTGTTGCCCTCCAAATTCGGCAACGTCGCGCACTTCCCTTTCATTGATCTCCTTCAGCAACCGCGTGATCTCAGTTTTGGGGATAATGACGCGCCGCCCAATGCGCATTCCGCGTACAAACCCCTGATCGAACATCGCCTTCGCACCATCTTTCGATATGCCCAAGGCTTTGCCGAATTGGACCAACGAAACACACAGGGTTTCGATCCCTTCGGTGTGGTTGTGATTTCCCATTATTACCTCACATTTTGCTTACGATTATTGGTAGTCGCTTATAAAGCCTAGTGGCTACAGTCGCCTAAGTCGAATGAAAAATAGACGTAACGACTTGTAAAATAAGTACATTAACTACAACCTAACAGTAGGCATTATTTTCGTGTAGAACCTTACGCAGATTAGTTCTTATTATCTACAATGTAACAGTAGAGAAACGGACGCAGAATTAATGGCTTACACGATACGGAAAGAGACGCGGCGGGATGGGGTCTATTACTTGGCCGCTTGGCGGGCGAAGGACGTCACCGGACGCACGAAGGTCCAATATGAGCGGTACACTGGACCGGACGGAAAGCGTGGAGCCCAAAAACTGGCGACGTTGCGCGAAGCTGAGGCATCGAATCAGACGGTGGCGGCCAACCGCAATCTGACCTTTTCCGACTACATCCAGAACACCTGGCTCCCGCGCAATACGCTGGGACAAGCCTATTCGACCAAGTACAGCAAAGAACGGATCAGCCTAGACCTGTCCGAGATCATCGGAGACAAACCTTTGGGCGAGATCACCGCGTTCGATTTCAGCGACGTTCAAATAAAGCTGTCCGAACGGGGGCTGGCGACTTCCACGATTGGCAACGCGATGAAGGTTCTGAAACGGGCGATGCGGGATGCATATTCGTGGAACCTAATCGACAACCGACCGTGGGAGGGAGTGAAGCCGATAAAGCAGCGGAAATCACCCCCAAGGGTCGTGACCCGCGAACAAGCCCTGAGCGCCGAAAAACTTCTGCGCGAGGGTGGCGACGAATACAGTGCTGATCTAATCCTGATCCTGACCTACACGGGGATGCGTCTATCCGAGGCTTTGGGGCTGCACTGGGAGGACATCGACTGGGATCGGGGAACTGCACGGATTTGGCGAATCACTGCCCGAACCGACAGCAAGGAGAACCGGATACAGGTCGTGGAGACGCCCAAGACGTCAGCCGGCAACCGAACGCTGCCATTGCCCAAAGTGGTATTGGAAATGTTAGAACGCCGCCGCGCAGCTTCAAACCACTACCTTGTGTTTCCGGACCCCAAAGGACGCCCAATGTATTCGAGCACAGCGACGAAACCAATCAGTAGGACATTCCGAGATTTGGGCATTCGGGGAACAGCTCACGGGTTGCGTCACGGCGCTATAACATTCATGCTGGAGCGCGGTATGCCTTTGAACCAAGTATCAAAACTGGCCGGGCACGAGAGCAGCGACATTACCGCAAAAGTGTATCTTGCTTGGGCAGACGACAACGCCGCAATCGAAGCGATGCGGTCGATTATGGGGGAATAGATAGGAATGAATTGGAAGGAATGCGCAAGGCTGAATGAGTATCACGGCAAGTTTTCGCGCTTTGAGTGGCCAGAGGGGCCGCAGGGATTTGATTGTAGTAGTGACTTCACAATAAACGACATTTGGGGAGCTATTAGCTGGGTCTGGACCTATCCAGGTGACTACCTTCTAAGTATGGAGCCTGTTCAGGTGTTTCTTGATATGCCGAGAGAAACTGTGATCGGTAGCACTTGGTCCACCGCAATCGGGTTCGTATTGTTGTTTTTCGCGCTGACGATCTTCGCAGCAATTACTGAATAGTGTTCAACTTCGTCAGTATGCGCAGCGTTAGGTGGGGAAAGCTGCTGCAGCAATACAGAGGGACACTAAGAATGAACGACAAAGAGTTCGTGGACTGGTTCAATGTTATAACCAACAACCAGCAGGAAATGGTCAAGGGCAGACAGGAAGATTTCTATGTAGTTTTGGGTCTACTGATCGTCATCATTCTGTTGCTGGGTGTCATTCTTTGGCGGGTTTGGTGAACGAAAAATTCCCGCAGGAATTTTTGGTTTCAAATCGTAAGCGACTGTAAGCGGGTTTGCGGTATTTTAGGGATTTATAGGCTATGTCGTTACACTTTATCTAATGAAATCAATGGCATTTGAAGGCAGGGCCTTTCGCGAAAAACTAATCTTCGCCGAAATCGAAATTCGAAAGGCCGCGCGGTTGCGCGGCCTTTTTCGTTTTAGGGGGCTCTGCCCCCAATCACGACCAGCCGCGATGCCCCCCGAGCAATTTTTTTGACCAAATAAAGAGCGGATCAGATTGGCAAGGGTCGTCCTTCTGCAATTGCCTCCATCGCGAAATATGAAGTTACGCTGTCCAGCTCGACTTTTTCGATGAGGCGTTGATAGACCTTGTCGTACGAAGCCATATCCTGCGTAACAACCTTGAGCTGATAGTCGTAGTCGCCGCCAATGCGGTGGAAGTCCACGACCTCTGGTATCGTCAGAACATGCCTGCGAAAGGCCTGTAACCACTCGGCCGAGTGGTGCCGCGTACGCAGCATGACGAAGACCACAAGGCTCAGCCCTAGTTTTTCGCGCGCGATTTGCGCTGTCGATCCGATGATGACGCCCTGATCATTCAGGGCCTTCAGCCGACGCCAGCAGGCGTTTTGCGACAGCCCGATGCGGTCGGCCAGTTCACGTTGGGACAGCGTAGCGTCGGTTTGCAGTTCACGCAGCAGGCGGTGGTCAATATGATCTAGATTTTTGGACATTCCAAATCATACGACACAAGATTTATGAAAACCATCTAAAAATATGCATTATATACACAACACATATCAATCATATTTGTTGGGAAACTTCGGAGTCCGTATAATGACACTTTCCCAATTTCGTTCTGACATTGAAGCTGCTGTTCGTAGCGACACGTTGCGCGATGGCTTAATCGGCGAGAATGTTATGATCCCGGGGCTGCGCGGGGACATACCTTTGGTTTACGCGGATTATGTCGCGTCGGGTCGCGCATTGAAGCAGGTCGAGGATTTTGTGGCCGCGCATGTGTTGCCGTTTTATGCCAACAGCCACACCGAGGCGTCTTATTGCGGGGCCTACATGACCCGACTGCGCCGCGAGGCCCGTGCGGAAATCTCCCGGATTGTTGGCGCCGGGGAAAATGATGCGGTGATCTTTACGGGATCGGGCGCTACAGCGGGTCTCAACCGGCTGGTCAATCTGTTGGGGATCGAGGCTGCTGCACGACCAGTGGTAATGATCGGCCCATATGAGCACCATTCGAACATCCTGCCGTGGCGGGAAAGCAAAGCGCTGGTGATTGAAATCCCCGAAGCACCCGAAGGGGGTGTCGATCTGTCGGCTTTAGAGCGTGCCTTGGTTGAAAACGCGGATGCGGATCTGATCGTCGGATCATTTTCGGCCGCTTCGAATGTGACGGGCATAATCACTGATCCCGACCCGGTTACGCGGCTGCTCAAGGCTAATGGCGCTGTAGCGGTTTGGGATTATGCGGGCGGTGGGCCTTATCTGCCAATGGAAATGGGCCCGGCGGATGCGCGCAAGGATGCGATCGTGGTCTCTCCTCATAAATTTGCCGGTGGGCCCGGCGCGTCTGGTGTATTGATCGTCAATCAAAACGTTGTGCAGCGCACATGCCCCAGCTGGCCCGGTGGTGGCACTGTGAGTTTCGTGTCCCCTTGGGGGCATGACTACAGCGCCGATCTTGCAACGCGCGAAGAGGCGGGAACGCCGAATGTCATAGGCGACATCCGTGCCGCGTTGGCTTTCATGGTCAAAGATGCAGTTGGCGCAGACGAAATCGCAAGGCGCGAGGCGCTTTACAACCAGATGGCATTGGAAGGGTGGGGAGATAACCCAGGTCTGACCTTGTTGGGCGCGGACAATCCACATCGGTTGCCGATTTTTTCCTTTCTTGTTCATGACAGTAAAGGTCAGCCGGTGCACCAGCAGTTATTCACCCGGATGCTGAGTGATGTTTATGGCATTCAAGCCCGGGGTGGGTGTGCTTGTGCCGGGCCCTATGCCCATCGGTTGCTGGGTATTGATCGTGCAGCCTCGGAGCAGTTGCATGCGGCGCTTGGTGCTGGAGAAGAGTTGAAAAAACCCGGTTGGGTGCGTCTGAACTTTTCATATCTGATGTCCCAAGAGACTGTCCGCTTCATCATCGACAGCGTCAATGACCTGTCCCGGCGGACCGAAGAGTTTACTCCCTTTTACGACGCCGACCCGGCGACAGC
Organism: Ruegeria sp. CDSC025; assembly: GCF_059610805.1. Lineage (NCBI taxonomy): Bacteria > Pseudomonadati > Pseudomonadota > Alphaproteobacteria > Rhodobacterales > Roseobacteraceae > Ruegeria > Ruegeria sp. CDSC025. The sequence goes on from NZ_JBXWOJ010000005.1 coordinate 18,476, forward strand.
CCGCTTCAAGGCGGCATAAGGGAATTGCCGCTTTTCTCAACGCTTTGAGACGGGTATGAGGGGCTTCTAAATACGGAGCCTCTTATGACCCAGATCACCCCTCAACCCGGCATTATGGACATCGCGCTTTATCAGGGCGGCCAGTCGAAGGTGGCGGGGGTCGACCATGTGATCAAGTTGAGCTCGAACGAAAACCCCTTTGGCCCCAGCCCCAAAGCGATCGAGGCAGTACGGGACAGTGCGGCCACCCTGAATCGGTATCCCAGTACAGATCACGCCAGTCTGCGTAAGGCCATTGGCGAACGCCACGGGCTGGACCCAGCGCGCATTATCTGCGGCGTGGGCAGTGACGAGGTGCTGCAATTCGTGGCACAGGCTTATGCCGGTTCGGGGGATGAGGTTATCTATACCGAACACGGATTTTCGATGTACCCGATCATCGCTCGGATGGCGGGGGCAACTCCGGTGATGGTGCCTGAAACCGATCGTCACGTGGATGTGGACAACATTCTTGCCGCTGTGACTGACCAGACCCGGATCGTGTTCGTGACCAATCCGGGCAATCCGACATCGACCATGATCCCCGAGGCTGATCTTATCCGACTGGCCGAAAGCTTGCCGCAGACTTGTCTGATGGTGATTGATGGCGCCTATGCCGAGTTTGTCGAAGGGTTCGACGGAGGCCGCGCTCTGGTGGATCGGTTCGAGAATGTGATCATGACGCGGACCTTTTCCAAGATCTATGGACTGGGCGGGATGCGGGTCGGTTGGGGCTATGCGGCGCAAGAGATCATTGATGTGCTGAACCGGGTGCGCCAGCCCTTCAACCTGTCGCTGACTGCGTTGGCCGCTGCCGAAGCCGCCATAAAGGACGAAGAGTACCTGACCTTTTGCCACAGCGAAAATGCACGCTTGCGGGTTTGGCTTTCGGCCCAGTTGTCCAAAATCGGCGTATCTTCGGATGCGTCCAGCACCAATTTTATTCTCGCCCGCTTTAAGGATCAGGCCGAGGCCGAAGCGTGCGACGATTACCTCAAGACACAGGGTTTGATCGTGCGCCGCGTCGCGGGATATAACCTGCCAAATGCTCTTCGGATCACGGTTGGGGACGAGGAGGCTTGTCGCCGTGTCGTTGCGGCCATAACCGCTTTCAAAGGGGGCGCCGCATGAGCCAGGTATATGACCGCGTTGCGCTGATCGGTTTGGGCCTGATCGCATCGTCGATGTTCTGGGCGATTAAACGTGCTGGATTGGCCGCCGAAGTAACCGGCTATGCCCGGTCCGAGGCCACGCGCGACACCGCGCGCAAGATTGGCCTATGCGACCGGATCTGTGACACCGCGCAAGAGGCCGTTGAGGGTGCAGACCTTGTGGTTCTGTGCGTGCCTGTTGGCGCGATGGGTGCGGTAGCGCAGGAGATTGCGCCTGCCCTGAAGTCGGGCGCGACCGTGTCAGATGTGGGTTCGGTAAAGCGACACGTCATTCAGGATGTCTCACCTCACATCCCGCAGGATGTTCATTTCATTCCCGCGCATCCGCTGGCCGGGACCGAGCATTCCGGCCCTGAATCCGGATTTGCCGAGCTGTTCGATAATCGGTGGTGCCTTTTGGTGCCGGTAGAGGGCTCGGACCCGGAGGCCGTAGCGCGACTACGCTCGTTGTGGACGGGTTTGGGTTCGAATGTTGATGAGATGGATGCCGATCACCATGATCTGGTTCTTGCAGTGACATCCCATGCGCCACACCTTATCGCCTATACGATGGTCGGCGTAGCGGATGATCTGCGCCGTGTGACCGATAGCGAGGTCATCAAATACTCGGCCGCGGGCTTTCGGGATTTCACCCGGATCGCGGCCTCGGACCCGACTATGTGGCGCGATGTGTTTCTGACTAACAAGGATGCGACGCTAGAGATATTGGGGCGTTTCACCGAAGAACTGTTTGCGCTGCAGCGGGCCATTCGTACAGGTGACGGCGATCAGCTGTTCGATTATTTCACGCGCACACGTGCGATCCGGCGCGGGATCATTGATGCCGGGCAGGATACGGATGCCCCGGATTTCGGTCGCGGGAAAACCAACCCATGAGGCGCGGCTGGAGCGTTCTGTCGATTGGGTGGTTGGTACTTGGTGCCACAATGGGGAATGCAACGCCATCTGAACACCGGTTGACCCCCGATGACCAACCGGTTCTGGCCTTTGCCGCTCCGGTCGGGATGCAGCCAGAGTTGCAACCGAATACGCTGGTACAGCAGGTGCTGTTCAAAAAGCGTAAGCTGCGCAAAACATCGGTCTGCGGGAATATCGAAATTCAGGGCAAGCCGGTGGGTAATGTTCCCGGCAAGATCAAAGCCTGCGGGATCAAGGAAGCGGTACAGATCACCTCAGTTTCTGGTGTGGCGCTTAGCCGTCCGTCCACCATGGATTGCGGCACAGCAATTGCGCTGAACCAATGGGTCGAGAAAAGCGTGAAGCCCACCTTCAAAAGGCGCGGTCCCGTTGTCGAACTGCAGGTCGCGGCCCACTACGCATGCCGAACGCGCAACAACCGCAAGGGTGCGCGGATATCGGAACACGGTAAGGGCCGGGCCATAGACATATCAGGTTTCAAGATGGCGAATGGCGAGGTTGTGACCGTTCTGAACGGTTGGCGCAAGAACCCGTCAAAGAAGCAACTGACCAAGATCTGGCGCGCCGCCTGCGGGCCGTTCGGAACGGTACTTGGCCCGAATGCGGACCGGTATCACCGGGATCATTTTCACTTGGACACAGCCCGGTATCGCCGTGGCCCGTACTGCCGTTAACGCAGGATCAACCGCGGGGCCGGACCAAGGGGTAGCGGGCCAAGCGCCACATAGCCCTCACGGAAGTTCAACTGCAGATCCAGCGAATCGGGATTGCCCCCCAAGCCAGCCATGAATTTCAGGGCACGTGTCACAGGGTCTACCGCCTGATCGGGCAGGGCCCCTGCGGCGTTGGCCATGGCAACCATCTCACGCCAATTTTCGGCCTTGATCGAAATCTCTCCGGTAGGAATACCCTGATCGTCTACGTCCAGCTCTCCGGCAGCGAACAGGCGCAATGCACCCCATTTCATCTCAGCCAGACGCAGGTCGATCCGGGTGGGCTGAGGTCGGCTTTGTTCCAGTGCAGATCGATCCCACGGTTTGTCAAAGGTGGCGACCATATCCATTTCCAGCGCATCGAATGTCTGGGGCAGTGTGGTGGCGGAATGCATCATGGCGCGCAGATCATCGCCGGGGGAAAAGCCATCGATCCGCGCGCTGATCGCATAGGCTTGAGGATTTTCGGTTTGCTCCATCACCAGACCAAGCGTGGTTCCCGCTGCTAGCAAATCAGCATCATTGGCAACGGACCATGGTCCGGCAGTCAGAGACATTTTCTCTAGCACCAGCGCGACACCAGGTTGCAACTGCAGCTCGGCCTGCAGGTCAGCTGCAACGATGGTCGACGTTTGATCGAAATAGGACAGCAGCTGCGGCGTTTCCGCGAAACGCAGAACCTGTCGACCCGGCCAGATCGCGGGGCTTTGGAATTCGATCCAGTCGGCGCTCCAGGCGGTGCCGTTGACCGGGTCGGCCAGAGCGGGGCTGTTCAGTCGGGTGACGTGGTTGAATGGATAGCCTGCTGTGGCTACGTCCGAAAAATCGGCCAGCCAGCCTCTTTCTTGTTGGTTGTCGAACCAAGTTGTGATCGCGTTGCGCAATCCATATCCGGCGACGAACCAATAGGCGCTCCAGATCGCAGTGATGAAAATGACTACTCGTATTAGCCCGCGCATTGCTAATGGCCCTTTTTCCCGCCTTGAAATTGATGTTTATAGGCGCAAACGGGCAAGGACCAGTGCTATGACGATGTGGGTTTTCGGATATGGGTCGCTGCTGTGGAATCCCGGCTTTCCCGTGTCCCGCAGCGAACGCGCAACCCTGAATGGATATGCGCGGTCTTTCTGCATGAGTTCGATTCATCACCGCGGAACCGAAGAGAAACCCGGCCTTGTTCTGGCGTTGGATGAACAGCGTGACACCCTGTGCAAAGGTCTGGCCCTCGCCGTCGAGGCAGGCCACGAAGAGCGTACCTTGCATGAACTGCGCGAGCGCGAGCTGATCTCGTCGGCCTATGTCGAAAAGATGCTTGATGTGCATTTGGAAACGGACGAGGTCGTAACGGCTGTCACCTATGTTATCGACGCAGATCACGTGCAGTATTGCGGGGGCATGCCGTTGGAAGACCAGGCGCAGATCATTGCCCATGCTGTCGGCGGGCGCGGTCCAAATACCGAATACCTTTATAACACAGCTGAACATCTGACCGAGATTGGTCTGCGTGATCCCGATCTTGAGTGGTTAGCGCAACGGGTGCGAAGCATTACCTCATAAACCCTTGGCGTCACCGGCAGATTTTCGGTAGATTCGCGTCAGAGCAGAAAAGAACCGGGAAAAACGCGCATGGCGCAGGCACAACAGGGCGCGAGACCGCATTTCTCGCAACCCATTCGTCAGATCGTAACGATGCTTGTGGCGATCGGCCTGGCTGGTATGGGCATCTTCATGGCGCTGCCTTACGTTTTGCCGGTTTTCTATGCAAACCCGTATCTGAACGGTTTTATCCTTCTGGTATTTTTCGTCGGCGTAATTGCCTGTTTTTATCAGGTGACACAGTTGATCGGTTCGGTGCGCTGGATCGAGTCCTTCGTTGGTGGCGTTGTTCATGAGGACGCGCGCACGCCTCAGCTTTTGGCACCGCTGGCGTCGCTGCTGCGGGACCGGGGTGCGCGGTCGCAGATCAGTTCCAGTTCGACCCGGTCTATTTTGGATTCGGTGGCCGAACGGGTCGAGGAAGAGCGTGAGATCACGCGTTATATCACCAATGTTCTGATCTATCTTGGGCTTTTGGGAACGTTTTTTGGCTTGGCCACGACGGTCCCCGCTATTGTCGACACGATCCGCAGTCTCAATCCGCAGGATGGCGAAGAAGGGCTGGCCGTGTTCAATCGCCTGATGGTTGGCCTTGAAACCCAACTGCAGGGAATGGGCGTGGCCTTTGGGTCTTCGTTGCTGGGCCTTGCCGGATCGCTGATTGTGGGGTTGCTGGAACTGTTCGCGGGCCACGGGCAGAACCGGTTTTATCGAGAGCTCGAAGAATGGTTGTCCTCGATCACCCGTGTCGGCTTTGCAGCAGGCGATGACGGCAGCAGCACCGAACTGGCGGTTCTGACACCGGTTCTGGATGCAATGTCCGAACAGATGAACGCCCTGCAGGACTTGTTTTCGGCGCAGGAAACCGACCGGGCCGAGCTGTCGGGCAAGCTGGGGCATCTTGTCGGCGCAATCGGAGATATGAACCAGCGTCAGTCTGAGACCGAGAATGTCACCGCTGCGCTGGAACGTGTCGCACTGGGGCAGGACGCTCTGCTGGATCATCTGCGGGAACAGGGGACCAGCGAAGGAATAGACGCAGAAAGCCGCATGCGCCTGCGCTCGATGGATGTTCAGTTGCTGCGTATCCTCGAAGAAATTTCTGCAGGCCGCCAAGAAAGCATGAGCGAGCTGCGCAAGGACATCGAACTGTTGGTCAAAGCTCTTACATTGCCCCGAGGCGCCGTTCGAACCGCTCCGGAAGGAGAGTAATCCATGGCTCTGTCCCGTCGCACAGGTCAGCGGTTTCAGGGGTCGGTCTGGCCGGGTTTCGTGGATGCGATGACCGGGCTGTTGATGGTGCTGACCTTTGTGTTGACCATCTTCATGGTGGTGCAATTCGTGCTGCGCGAGACGATTTCGGGGCAAGAGGATGAACTGACCGCCCTGTCCGGCGAAGTGGCGGCCCTTGCGGGTGCGCTTGGGTTGGAAGAACGGGAAAACAGCCGCCTTCAGGCCCGGTTAGGGGCGCTGAATGCGACCCTGACGCAGGCCGAGGAAGATCTGGCGCAGGCGGAAACCAGGATCACGTCATTCGAAGCACAGGTCGCATCTCTGTTGGCCGATCAGGAGCGGTCGCTGGGGGTTATCGCCTCACTGGAATCTGAGCGTTCGGAATTGCTGAATGAACAAGAGGCCCTGAACCTGGCCCTTGCCCAAAGCCGTGCCGAGGTCGATGCCCAGGCCGAGGCCGCCCGGCTTGATGCTGCCCGCCGCGAAGCGCTTGAAGCGTTGGTGGCGGATCTGGAACAAAATGAGGCCGCGCAGGCCGCATTGGTCACCGAGCTTGAAGGCCAGCTTGACGCCGAAGAGGCCGCGCGCCTGGCCGAAGCTGCGGCTGCCGAAAACCTGCGCAATCGTCTGCAGGACGCGGATGCGGAACTGACCGCTATGACGCTGGCTCTGGAAGCGCAACGCAAGCAAGCCGAAGAAACCCTGACCCTGTTGGCCGCTGCGCAAGCTGCCAAGGCTGAGCTCGAGCGGCAATTTGGTGAACTTGATAGTCAGGAGTTGCAGGCCCAGCTGCAAGCGGCATTGGCCGCCCAAACCGACGCTCTGACAGCGGAGCAGATACAGCGTACATTGGCCGAAGAACGCGCAGCCTTGCTGGCCGTTGCGCGTGAGGCAATCTCTGCCGAGAAAGCCGTTTCAGCAAAGGCGCAGCGTCAGACTGCCTTGCTAAACCAGCAGATGGCAGCCCTGCGCGAGCAGTTGGGTGGATTGCAGGCCTTGCTGGACGATTACGAAGACCGCAACGCCGCCGCTGATATTCGTATTCAAACATTGGGTCAGGATCTGAACGCCGCACTCGCCCGCGCCGCCTCGGAAGAGCGTCGCCGCCGTTTGTTGGAAGAGGCCGAGCGCGCCCGGCTTGAGGCCGAGGCCGAAGCCCTTTCGGGCCAGAACCAAGAACTTACGGCGCAGGCCGAGGATCTTCAGCGATATCGCTCTGAATTTTTCGGCCGGTTGCGCGATGTGCTGGGTAATCAGGAAGGCGTTCGGATCGAAGGCGATCGGTTTGTGTTCTCGTCCGAAGTACTGTTCGATACAGGATCAGCAGTGCTGTCGCCCAAGGGTCAGCTTGAGATCGCCAAGGTGGCCAATATACTGCGCAGTGTCGCGGCTGAAATTCCCGAAGGCCTGAACTGGGTTATTCGCGTTGACGGCCATACCGACAATGTCCCGCTGGCCGGAACTGGCCGCTATCGGGACAACTGGGAGCTTAGCCAGGGACGCGCCTTGTCGGTTGTCCGTTATATGGTCGATGCGTTGGATATTCCACCGCAACGTCTGGCGGCCAATGGCTTTGGTGAATTCCAACCCTTCAACCCCGCAAACACCCCAGAAGCGCGCGCTCAGAATCGCCGGATCGAATTGAAGCTGACAGAGCGCTGATTGCAGCAAGGAAGGCCCATTGTCAGAGTTGGGTGGTTTTCCGGGCGCCCCTGAGATTTTCTTTTGAGACAGGTGACTCGGCTCGGGCAAGAAAAAAGCCCGGCGTAGAAGCCGGGCTTTGATTTGATGCGCTGCTTTTAATCTGCAGTCAGAAGCGGGGGTTTGTCGCCAGGGATGCGCGGTTGATCGGGGCCAAAAATGTCCAGATCCAGCTCTCCCTTCTTGACCGAGACGCGAACGACACCGCCCTTGGCCAGCTTGCCGAACAGCAGCTCCTCGGCCAGAGGTTTCTTGATGTGTTCCTGAATGACGCGTCCCAATGGGCGTGCGCCCATCTTGTCGTCATAGCCTTTGTCGGCCAGCCATTCGGCGGCTTTTGGCGTCAGGTCGATGGTCACATTGCGGTCCAGTAGCTGTGCTTCAAGCTGCAGCACGAACTTCTCGACCACCTGCAGGATGACCTCTTTCGGCAGCGGCGCGAAGGAAATGACAGCATCCAGACGGTTGCGGAATTCCGGTGTGAACATACGTTCGATCGCGGCGGTATCCTCACCTTCGCGGCGGTCGCGGGCAAAGCCGATGGCCGCCTTTGCCTGTTCTTGCGCCCCTGCATTCGAGGTCATGATCAGCACCACGTTGCGGAAGTTCACCGTGCGACCATTGTGGTCGGTCAGCTCTCCGTGGTCCATCACTTGCAGCAGGATGTTGAACACGTCCGGGTGGGCTTTTTCAATCTCATCCAGCAGCAGAACGCAATGCGGATGCTGGTCGACGCCATCAGTCAGCAAACCGCCTTGGTCGAACCCGACATAGCCCGGAGGCGCACCGATCAGGCGGCTGACCGCGTGTTTCTCCATGTATTCCGACATATCAAAACGCAGCAGTTCCACTCCCAGCGTATCCGCCAGCTGTTTCGCGACTTCGGTCTTTCCCACACCGGTTGGGCCAGCAAACAGATAGTTGCCGATGGGCTTTTCCGGCTCGCGCAGACCGGCGCGCGCCAGTTTGATGGCGCTGGACAGCGCCTCAATCGCCACGTCTTGTCCGAAGACCACCCGTTTGAGCGACTTTTCAAGGTCTTTCAGAACCTCGGCATCGTCCTTGGTGACGTTCTTGGGTGGAATGCGGGCGATCTTGGCAACAACGGCCTCAATCTCTTTGACGCCGATGGTCTTGCGGCGCTTGCTTTCAGCAACTAGATGCTGGGCTGCACCGGCTTCGTCAATCACGTCGATCGCCTTGTCGGGCAGCTTGCGGTCATTGATGTAGCGTGCTGACAACTCGACCGCGGTTTTAATCGCGTCGGCTGTATATTTGATCTCGTGATGCTTTTCGAAATAGGGCTTCAGACCGCGCAGGATTTTTACGCTGTCCTCGACCGAAGGTTCGTTCACGTCAATCTTCTGGAACCGGCGGCTGAGCGCGCGATCCTTTTCGAAATGCTGGCGAAACTCTTTGTAGGTGGTCGAACCCATAGTGCGCAGTTTTCCACCCTGAAGGGCCGGTTTCAGCAGGTTCGAGGCATCCATTGCCCCGCCCGAGGTGGCACCGGCACCGATGACGGTGTGGATTTCATCAATGAACAGAACCGCGTCTGGGTGATCCTCAAGCTCGGTCACGACCGCTTTCAGGCGTTCTTCGAAATCACCGCGATAGCGGGTGCCCGCCAGCAATGCACCCATATCCAGCGAATAGATGGTGGTTTCTGACAGGACATCGGGGGCCTCGCCAGAGATGATCTTAAATGCCAGTCCCTCTGCGATTGCGGTTTTGCCAACGCCCGGATCACCGACCAGAAGCGGGTTGTTCTTGCGCCGGCGGCATAGCACCTGAATGCAGCGCTCAACCTCATCGGCACGACCGATCAGCGGGTCGATATCGCCCGCGCGCGATTTCGCGTTCAGGTCGATGCAGTATTTCCCCAGCGCGCTTTCTTTTTGCTCGCCATCGGCGGTGCTGGCCGGAGTTTCCTCTTCTGCCTGATCCGCGCCCGATACCGAACGGCTTTCGCCGTAGGCCGGGTCCTTGGCCACACCATGGGCGATGAAATTCACCGCATCGTACCGGGTCATATCCTGTTCCTGCAGGAAATAGGCTGCGTTGCTTTCGCGTTCGGCAAAGATCGCGACCAGAACATTCGCCCCGGTCACTTCGGTCCGGCCCGAACTTTGAACATGGATCGCAGCGCGCTGGATCACACGTTGGAAAGCGGCTGTCGGTACAGCCTCGGACCCGTCAATATCGGTGACAAGGTTCGATAGGTCTTCGTCGATGAATTCCACCAGAGTGCTGCGCAATTCGTCAAGATCGACGCTGCAGGCTTTCATCACGCGGATCGCATCGGGCTCTTCCAACAATGCCAGAAGCAGATGCTCCAGCGTTGCGAATTCATGTCGCCGTTCATTCGCAGCCGCCAGGGCCGCGTGGATGGCTTGTTCTAGTGTGCTCGAGAATGAAGGCACGCGGGTGCTCCTCTGTCTTGGGTCAGAAGGGGGCGGGCTGAAGGCCGGATCCCCATCCCAACCATGTCCTCATACTATTAGAGTTTGGTTGATCGGAGCCCGGCTTCAAGGGTTTTCTTGCTCTTGACAGTCACATTTGTTGTGACCGTGGCTGTGAAGTAGGTGAAATAGGTATCAAAACCGATCTTTTCTAGCCCTGATTTCAGCAAAAATTTTGGCTGGTTCGGCGCCTGCCATACCCAGATGCGCCTGAATCGCCGGGTCAGCAGCGCGCAGGAAGGGGTTAGTGGCCTTTTCCAACGCCAGAGTGGAGGGAACCGTAGGCTGTTGGGCGGCTCGGGTGCTGTCAATTTCTGCGACGCGTTTCTGCAGCGCAGAATTTCCTGAATCGACGGTGAGAGCGAATTTGGCGTTGGACTGCGTGTATTCGTGCCCTGAACAAACCAGCGTGTCATCCGGCAAGGCGCTCAGTTTACACAGCGATTCCCACATCTGCGGTGCGGTGCCTTCAAACAGGCGTCCACAACCCATTGCCATCAGGCTGTCGGCGGTAAAGACCACCGCGCTTTGCGGCATGTGAAAGGCGATGTGACCAAGAGTATGCCCCGAAACGTCCAGAACAAGGACGGGTTCCCCGCCGATTTCAAAACTGTCGCCGTCATTGACCTGTTGATCCAAAGGTGGCAGGCGATGTGCGTCGGCTGCCGCGCCGATCACCGTCGCCGGGTGCTGTTCCAAAATGGCCGGCAACCCGTCTACGTGGTCGAAATGGTGATGCGTGAGCAACACATGAGACAAGCCCCAGCCACGTCGTTCCAGTTCTGACAGAATCGGTTCGCTTTCGGGCGCGTCGATTAATGCGGTGTTGCCGCTAACCGCGTCATGCGCCAGAAATGCGTAGTTATCACTGAGACATGGGATGGTGACGATCTCAAGAGGCATGGCCTTTTGCCCTTTCGTTGCTAGACTGCGCTCAGCTAATCCGATTGGCCAGGTGTCCGCAATGCATCTTGATGTGCAGGATCTGAGGAATTTCTACTACCGCAGCACTCTTGGTCGTGCAGCGCAGGCGGCCATTCGTGGGCGAATGATTGATCTGTGGCCCGAGGCCAAAGGTCAAACCGTCGTAGGGTTTGGCTTTGCTGTGCCGTTGTTGCGGCCCTACCTGAAAGATGCGCGCCGCGTCATCGGGCTGATGCCCGGGCCGCAGGGGGTGATGCCCTGGCCTGCTGGAATGGCCAACGTATCTGTTTTGACGGAAGAGACCTTGTGGCCGATTGAAACGGGCCATGTGGACAAGCTGGTGGTGATGCATGGACTTGAAACGTCACAACGTCCCGCCGAATTGCTGGCGGAATGCTGGCGTGTGCTTGGTCCCGGTGGACGGGCGCTTTTTATCGTACCGAACCGTGCGGGGCTGTGGTCACGGACCGATCGAACGCCATTTGGATTCGGGCGCCCTTATTCTGCCTCGCAGTTGGAAAGCCAGCTAAGGGCGCATCACTTTATGACGGATAACTATTGTTCCGCCTTGTATTTGCCTCCGTCCTTCCGTCGGTTCTGGTTGAAATCCGGCAGCCTGATAGAGAAAACTGGCCAGCGTTTGCCGACGATCATGGCAGGCGGCGTTCTGATGGTTGAGGCGACAAAGCAAATCAGACCGCCCAGCGGAACCGTCACCAAAGCGACAGGGCGCCGTCAGATCAAGGCGCTGGATGGCCTGCTCAAGCCAGCCTAGCGCAACGCCGGTACTAGCTTCCATCATAAGGCCGAAACACGCGAAAATGGCTGCAGGAATCGCAAAACCTTGCGGTTTGGTAACATTTTTCACCCTCATCAGCCGTATAAAAGGGTCGCACCCAAGCTAAGTATCTGAAATAGAACGCTTTGTGGATAAGGTGCCCATGGTGATAATATGTTGCTAGCTGGGTTTACCTCTGCTACATCCCCGTTGATTTTGATCCCCGGCCTTATGGACGGGGTTTCTTCACGCCCCCGGGTAGCTGCCGCAACGCGAATTCGGGGCCCAAAATATCGGAAGGGTGGACGTGTCCGAACCAGCTTCGATTTCCACAGGCATCGCCGAGCGCTATGCCATAGCGATTTTTGAGATCGCTAAAGAGAATAAAGACCTGGCAGGTCTGGAAACCGGAATCAACGATCTGGCAGCAGCATTGGGTGACAGTGCCGATCTGCGCGACCTGATCGCCTCGCCTCTGGTTTCGCGCGCTGAACAAGAAGGCGCGATTACAGCGATTGCCGACAAGATGGGTCTGAACGCCATCCTGCGCAACACGCTGGGTCTGATGGCGCAGAAACGCCGTCTGTTCGTTGTGCCGCAACTGGTGCAGGTTCTGCGCGACATGCTGGCCGAAGAGCGTGGCGAAGTGACCGCCGATGTCGCCTCGGCCAAGGCGCTGACTAAGACACAGATGGATAAACTGTCCAAAACGCTGTCCGAGCGTGTGGGCAAGACCGTGACAATAAATGCGACCGTTGATGAAAGCCTCATCGGCGGTCTTGTCGTTAAAGTGGGCTCGAAGATGATCGACAGCTCGATCCGCTCCAAGCTCAACTCCCTACAGAATGCAATGAAAGAGGTCGGATAAATGGGAATCCAAGCTGCAGAGATTTCTGCAATCCTGAAGGACCAGATCAAGAATTTTGGTCAGGAAGCCGAAGTGGCCGAAATCGGTCGCGTGCTGAGCGTCGGTGACGGGATTGCCCGTGTATACGGCCTGGACAATGTGCAAGCCGGTGAGATGGTCGAATTCCCCGGTGGCATCATGGGCATGGCGCTGAACCTGGAAAGCGACAACGTCGGTGTTGTTATCTTTGGTTCTGACCGTGACATCAAAGAAGGTGACACTGTTAAGCGCACCAACTCGATCGTGGACGTGCCAATCGGCAACGGTCTGCTGGGTCGTGTTGTTGACGGCCTGGGCAACCCGCTGGACGGCAAGGGCCCGATCGAATCCACCGAGCGCGGCGTTGCAGACGTCAAAGCGCCGGGCATCATCCCGCGTAAATCGGTTCACGAGCCGATGGCAACCGGCCTGAAATCGGTCGATGCGATGATCCCGATTGGCCGTGGCCAGCGTGAGCTGATCATTGGCGACCGTCAGACCGGTAAAACTGCCGTTGCTCTGGACGCAATCCTGAACCAGAAAGTGTACAACGAAGCAGCGGGCGACGATGAGTCCAAGAAGCTGTACTGCGTTTACGTGGCCATCGGCCAAAAGCGTTCGACTGTTGCTCAGCTGGTGAAGAAACTGGAAGAATCCGGTGCGATTGAATATTCGATCGTTGTGGCCGCAACCGCGTCCGATCCGGCGCCGATGCAGTTCCTGGCACCCTATGCCGCGACCGCGATGGCTGAGTTCTTCCGTGACAATGGCCGCCACGCGCTGATCATCTATGATGACCTGTCGAAACAGGCCGTGTCCTATCGTCAGATGTCGCTGCTGCTGCGTCGTCCGCCCGGACGTGAAGCCTATCCTGGCGACGTTTTCTACCTCCACTCCCGCCTGCTGGAGCGTTCGGCGAAGTTGAACGAAGATTTTGGCGCGGGCTCGCTGACGGCTCTGCCGGTTATCGAAACCCAGGGTGGCGACGTTTCGGCGTTTATTCCGACCAACGTGATCTCGATCACCGACGGCCAGATCTTCCTGGAAACCGAGCTGTTCTATCAGGGTATCCGTCCTGCTGTGAACACCGGTCTGTCGGTTTCGCGTGTGGGCTCCTCGGCTCAGACCAACTCGATGAAGTCGGTTGCCGGCCCGGTTAAGCTGGAACTGGCTCAGTACCGTGAAATGGCTGCCTTCGCGCAGTTCGGTTCCGACCTTGACGCCGCAACCCAGCAGCTGCTGAACCGTGGTGCGCGTCTGACCGAGCTGATGAAACAGCCGCAGTACTCACCGCTGACCAACGCTGAAATCGTTTGCGTCATCTTCGCCGGAACCAACGGTTACCTCGACAAGATCGACGTCACCGATGTTGGCCGCTATGAAGCTGGCCTGCTGGCGCATCTGCGTGGCAAGAACGCGGATCTGCTTCAGTGGATCACGGACGAAGATCCCAAGATCAAGGGTGATGCTTCCGACAAGATCAAGGCTGCGCTGGACGAATACGCCGCAACCTTCGCTTAAGGGAGAGGCGGGCACATGCCAAATCTTAAGGATCTAAAAAACAGGATCGAGTCGGTCAAATCGACCCGCAAGATCACCAAGGCCATGCAGATGGTCGCGGCCGCAAAACTGCGCCGCGCCCAGGAATCTGCCGAAGCCTCGCGCCCCTATGCCGCACGGTTCAATGCCGTGATGGCGGGGCTGGCGGCATCGGTTGGGGGCAGCGACAGCGCCCCCAAGCTGCTCCGGGGTACGGGCAGTGATGATGTCCATCTGCTGGTTGTAATGACAGCTGAACGCGGCCTGTGTGGCGGCTTCAATTCGAACATCGCCAAGCTGGCCCGCGCCAAAGCATATGAGCTGAAGGCCAAGGGCAAAACGGTCAAGATACTGACCGTCGGCAAGAAAGGTCGCGACGCAATCAAGCGCGACTATGGCGATCTGTTCGTTGGACATGTCGACCTGAGCGAGGTCAAGCGGCTGGGTTACACCAACGCGCAGGACATTGCGAAGGACGTTCTGTCCCGTTTCGACGCGGGTGAGTTTGACGTTGCCACGATCTTCTACTCGAAGTTCGTCAACGTCGTAAGCCAGATCCCGACGGCACAGCAGATCATCCCTGCCTCGTTTGAGGATGTCGAAGGGGACGACAGCGGCGCGGTCTTTGATTACGAGCCCAGCGAAGAGGCCATCCTGGCCGATCTGCTGCCCAAGGCGGTTGCGACTGCGATCTTCTCGGGACTGCTCGAAAACGGAGCCTCGGAACAGGGTGCACGGATGTCCGCGATGGACAACGCGACACGCAACGCGGGTGAGATGATCGACAAGCTGACGATCCAGTTCAACCGTTCGCGTCAGGCCGTGATCACCAACGAGCTGATTGAAATTATTTCCGGCGCCGAAGCGCTGTAGAGACAAACCGGAGACGAAACATGGCGAATGCAAAAGGCAAAGTCACACAGATCATCGGGGCCGTTGTTGACGTGCACTTCGAAGATGAACTGCCTGAAATTTTGAACGCGCTGGACACCACCAACAACGGCAAGAAGCTGGTTTTGGAAGTGGCTCAGCACTTGGGCGAAAACACAGTCCGCACCATCGCGATGGACGCGACAGAAGGTCTTGTACGTGGTGCCGAAGTCACGGACACCGGCGCACCGATTGCGGTTCCAGTCGGCAACGCGACCCTGGGCCGTATCCTGAACGTTGTGGGCGAGCCCATCGACGAAAAAGGTCCCGTGAAAACCACCGAAACGCGCTCCATCCACCAGGACGCGCCGGATTTCGCGGATCAGGCCACTGAATCCGAAGTTCTGGTGACCGGCATCAAGGTTGTTGACCTGCTGGCCCCTTACGCCAAAGGCGGTAAGATCGGCCTGTTCGGCGGCGCCGGTGTTGGCAAAACCGTTCTGATCATGGAATTGATCAACAACATCGCCAAAGTGCACTCGGGCGTGTCCGTGTTTGCGGGCGTTGGTGAGCGGACCCGTGAAGGCAACGACCTGTATCACGAGATGATTGAATCCGGCGTTATCGTTCCCGACAAGCTGGAAGACTCGAAAATCGCGCTGGTTTACGGCCAGATGAACGAGCCTCCGGGAGCCCGTATGCGGATCGCTCTGTCGGGTCTGACCCTGGCGGAACAGTTCCGTGATGCAACCGGTGCCGACGTTCTGTTCTTTGTCGACAACATCTTCCGCTTTACGCAGGCGGGTTCCGAGGTTTCGGCTCTGCTGGGTCGTATTCCTTCGGCTGTGGGTTACCAGCCGACACTGGCGACCGACATGGGCGCGATGCAGGAACGCATCACCTCGACCAAGTCCGGCTCGATCACCTCGGTTCAGGCCGTCTATGTTCCTGCGGATGACTTGACCGACCCTGCGCCGGCCACCTCGTTCGCACACTTGGATGCGACCACCGTTCTGAACCGTGCGATCTCGGAAAAGGGTATCTACCCTGCCGTTGACCCGCTCGACTCGACCTCGCGTCTGCTCGACCCGGCCATCGTCGGTGAAGAGCATTATACCGTTGCGACCGACGTTCAGCAGATCCTCCAGCGCTATAAGTCGCTGCAGGACATCATCGCGATCCTCGGCATGGACGAACTGTCGGAAGAAGACAAACTGACCGTGGCCCGTGCCCGTAAGATTGAACGCTTCCTGTCGCAGCCGTTTGACGTGGCCGAAGTCTTCACTGGCTCGCCTGGTGTTCAGGTTCCTCTGGATGTCACCATCGCGTCGTTCAAGGCCGTTGTGGCCGGCGAATACGATCACCTGCCCGAGGCAGCCTTCCTGATGGTTGGCGGCATCGATGAAGTGATCTCCAAAGCGGAAAAGATGGCCGCAGAAGCCGCCTAAGGAGCACACCTGATGGCAAACACGATGCACTTTGACCTCGTCAGCCCCGAGCGGAGCCTTGCTTCGCTCGCGGTGACTGCGGTCCAGCTTCCCGGCGCGGACGGGGACATGACGGCGATGCCCGATCATGCCCCCACCATCACCACGTTGCGCCCCGGTCTGCTAAAGGTCGAGGCACCCGAAGGGTCCAGCGAATACCTGGTCACCGGCGGGTTTGCCCAGATCAATGGCGACAGCATGTCGGTTCTGGCCGAAAAGGCCATTCCGGTCTCTGAAGTGACCCGCGCGCATCTGGACGATCTGATCGCCGAGGCACGTGCGTCGCATGACGCGGCCAAAGGCGGCGACGATCAATCAGTCGTCGACGATGCGGCCAAGCTGCTGGCCGATATGGAAGCTCTTGGGACACATATGAGCCTGTAAGTTTCAGGACATGTAGATTTAGAAACGGCCCTGCCTGTGCGGGGCCGTTTTTTTGTGGTGATTTTGGATGAAGGGCGGTCTAAGGTTCCGTAATTCTTTATAAAAGACGACAAAATGCAGACTTTTAGTACCCATCCGATTGGAATCGACCAAGGCGAAGTTGTGCTGTTCTCCGACTTCGCAGATGGCGGTGACATGTGGACAGGCGAGGGGCCGCGCGAACGACGCTCGGACATAGAATTCAGCCAGCCATTCCGTTCCGCGCCTGTTGTACAGATCAGCGTGTCACTGTGGGATGTTGATACATCTTCGGCATTGCGCGCCGAGGTCAAGGCCGAGGACATCACGCCCGAGGGATTTGCTGCGGTGTTCCGTACCTGGTCGGATACCCGCATCGCGCGCATCCGAATATCTTGGACAGCGTTCGGCGAGGTGCCACATGAGGATGACTGGGATATTCTGTGAAGCCAGCCTTGGGTTTAGGACTCGTCCGATGCCTCTATCATGGCGACCCGGTGTGCATGCCGTCCGCCTTCGAATTCGGCTGACAGGAACGCATCCACTATATCCAGCGCCTGACCCTCACCCACGACCCGGGCGCCGACAGACAGCATGTTGGCGTCGTTATGCTGGCGGATCATGCGTGCGGAAAAGGCATCCGAGCAGACACCGCAGCGAATGCCGGGGACCTTGTTGGCCGCCATCATGATACCTTGACCCGTTCCACACAGAACGATGCCAAGCTGACAATCCCCGGAAGCCACTGCTTGGGCGGCGGCCTTGCCATGAACAGGGTAATGGGTGCTCTCAGGTGTCTTGGGGCCGATATCGACGACGTCCCATCCCTGGGCCGCAATATGAGAGGCAACCGCCTGGCGTAATTCGATGGCTGCGTGGTCGCTGGATAGAACAATGCGTTTTGAGGCTGTCACGGTAAACTCCGACCTGTATTGCAGAAAGAAAAGAGGCGGCCCTTGGGCCGCCGCGTTCGATCAATCCCTATGATACATCGACTCGTAGATCGGCGTCAGGGTCTTATCCTCGAACAGTGACGATACACTGGTGCCGTTCCAGATATTCAGGATCGCCTGCGTAAAGATCGGGGCTGTGGGCACGATGCGGATGTTCTTGGCCTTGGTTATTTCTTCTGTCGGCTGGATCGTGTCGGTCAGCACCAGAGATTTCATCACCGAATTGGTCACGCGTTCGACCGCAGGGCCGCTCATGACGCCGTGTGTGATGTAGGAATGAACTTCTTTCGCACCATTATCCAGCAGTACTTGCGCCGCTTTGCAAAGAGTACCGGCCGTGTCGCACATGTCGTCCACGATCAAACAGATCTTGTCTCTGACATCGCCAATTACGGTCATCTCAGCGACTTCGCCGGCTTTTTCGCGGCGTTTGTCCACGATCGACAGCGGGGCGTTGATCCGCTTGGCCAACTCGCGCGCCCGGGCCACGCCGCCCACATCGGGCGAAACGACCATAATCTCGTCGAGGCTGTCCTTGAACTGATGTTTCACATCCAGCGCAAAGATCGGCGAGGCATAAAGGTTGTCGACAGGCATGTCGAAGAACCCCTGAATCTGCGCTGCGTGCAGATCCATGGTCAGGATGCGCTCGATCCCGGCGCCAGTCAGCATGTTGGCCACCAGCTTGGCGCTGATCGGTGTGCGGGCCTTGGTGCGGCGGTCCTGGCGGGCATAGCCGAAATAGGGGATCACGGCGGTAATCCGTTGGGCCGACGAACGGCGCAGCGCATCAGCAATGATGAGCAGCTCCATCAGATTGTCATTGGCCGGGTTCGAGGTGGGCTGGACGATGAACATATCTTCGCCGCGCACGTTCTCGAACACTTCGACAAAGATTTC
Source organism: Ruegeria sp. CDSC025 (assembly GCF_059610805.1). Classification (NCBI taxonomy): domain Bacteria; kingdom Pseudomonadati; phylum Pseudomonadota; class Alphaproteobacteria; order Rhodobacterales; family Roseobacteraceae; genus Ruegeria; species Ruegeria sp. CDSC025. The sequence goes on from NZ_JBXWOJ010000005.1 coordinate 37,049, forward strand.
ACCGTCGTTAAACCGTTCGACCCGGGCATCGACCAGACCCTGATCGACGCCGCGATACAGGCTCATTCGGCGTGCAATGGATTCGGCAAGCGGAAGATTAGCGTTCCCAGCGATTAACTTGGGTTCGTGAAGTGTCGGCATCGGCTGAGGTCCCCGGGCAGCAATGGCAAATGTGACAGATTCGTGATGTTGACACCGCTTAGCATGGCCTTACCGTCCAGCAAAGATAACGCTGCGGAGAAAGTGAACATGGCCCAAATTGACTACTATTTTGCGACACTCTCGCCATACACCTACCTGGCGGGACTGCGCCTGGAGGAGATTGCGGCCAAACATGGTGCGACAATCAACTACAAGCCGCTTGATATCGTCGCCCTGTTCGGACGTACGGGAGGTGTTCCGCCCAAGGACCGCCATATCTCGCGCATCGAATACCGGACGCAAGAAATGCAGCGACAGTCAAAAAAGCTGGGTATGGCGTTCAACCTGCAACCGGCCCATTGGCCCACCAATGCGGCGCCGTCTTCCTATGCCATTATCGCGGCCATTCAGGACGGGTCGGGGAATGTGGGACAGCTGGTGCATTCCTTTGTGCGCGCCTGCTGGGCCGAGGAAGAGGACATCGCGCAGGACGACGTGATCCGCGCTTGCCTGGCTGACGCTGGGTTTTCCCCGGATCTGGCCGATAGCGGCTTGCTGCTCGGGGCTGAGACCTATACCGCCAATCTGGAAGAAGCCGTGGAAAGCGGAGTTTTTGGAGCTCCGTTCTATATAACGGAAGACGATCAGCGGTTTTGGGGCCAAGACAGGTTGGACGATCTGGACAGGCATCTGGCCGGGCTGAAGGGATAGGACAACATAATGGCCGTTGCGCAGAACCTGCATGTCACGCAGTTGGGGCAGGGTGGTCGCCCTGTGCTGGCCTTGCATTGTACCATTGCTCATTCCGGGGTCTGGGCAGGCCTAGCCGCGGCGATGAAAGGGCAGGCAAGTTTTATTGCACCGGATATGCTGTCCCATGGGCGCAGCCCGGACTGGGATCGCCAGGGGGATCTGTATGACCGGCTGACCGAAGCCACACTTGAACATCTGACCGAGCCGATGGATCTGATCGGGCATTCCTTTGGCGCGGCGATAGCCTTGCGGCTGGCAGTCGAGCATCCAACATTGGTTCGCAGTGTCGTACTGATCGAACCGGTGTATTTTGCCGTGGCACAGCAGGATGCCCCGGACCTTGTGGCGGAATACGCGCATGTTGCCCAACCTTGTATGGACGCGCTTGCAGCAGGCGACGAACCTTTGGCGGCAAGGCTGTTCAACCGGTTGTGGGCCGGAGATAGGGGGCCGCGTTGGTCAGACATGCACGAAACTGCACGGGCGGGGATGGTGCGTGGAATTCATCTGGTGTCCGAGGTCGAAAACGAACTGATAATGGATTCCAAAGGTTTGCTACGGCCCGAGCGGATCGCACACGCCAATATGCCGGTATTGCTGCTGCATGGCGCGCTCACCCACCCAGTGATGGTCGCGATAAACTCTGGATTGAAATCCCGTCTTCCAATGGCCGAAAGCACCGTGATCGAAGGGGCAGGGCATATGGCTCCGATCTCTCACCCGACAGAGACCGGCGCTCTGATCGAGGCTTTTTGGAACAGACTGCCTGCCACTGCCTGAAGCTTCGGACGCGTCGTTACAAGAGCGCGATGAACCGATCAATTTGCGCAGGCTCGATGGACCAGTCACAAACCAGCCGACAGGCTAGAATTTCGCTGTCATCTGCCCCGTCCAGCTCTGCCCCCCACAAGTGGTAAACAGCACCTGCGGCATGCAGTTGCTTGTGTTGGGCGCGTGAAAACTGGGCAAAAATCATATTCGCCTGCGGCGCGTGCAGGAAAGAGGCACCTTTGGCCCGCAACCCCTCGGTCAGACGGGCGCAGTTGTTATTGGCCTGACGGGCCAGTGTCAGCCACAGATCATCCTGCAGATACGCCGCCATTTGGGCGGACAGATAGCGGTGCTTGGAGAACAGGTGCGCCCCGCGCTTGCGGCGCAATTCGAATTCCCAGGCTTTGCTTTCATCAAAGAAGACAACGGCTTCGACGCCCATCAGCCCGTTTTTGGTCCCGCCAAAACTGACCGCATCCACGCCTGCTTTCCACGTCATCTCGGCGGGTGAGCAGTTCAACGCAACAAGGGCGTTGGAAAAACGCGCACCGTCCAGATGGACTGGCAGCCCATACTCTTTGGCCACGGCGCAGAGCGCCTGCAATTCTGACAGGGTGTAAACAGACCCTCGTTCGGTCACCTGCGTAATGGATACAGGTCCGCGCTGCGGTCCATGCACGCCGCGTGTTTCTTCGGCCAGAATCGAGCCGCGCAGCGCGTCCGGCGCCATCTTGTCCGCGCCCGGAACCAGCGTCAGCTTGGCGCCGCTGTAAAACTCGGGCGCGTTGCACTCATCCTCGTGGATATGTGCCACGGGTGAGCAGAACACCGTCTCCCACGGCTGCGCCAGCGTCGCCAGCGCCAGCGAATTCGCGGCCGTCCCGGTGGCCACCAGATACACGGCGGCGCCAGGTGCCTCGAACACCCCGCGAATGCGATCCCGGACCTCATTCATCAAGGTGTCGGTTCCATAGGCCATCTGATAGCCCTGATTGGCAGCATTCAGCGCTTCCATGACCGCCGGGTGAACCGGCCCCGAATTGTCAGAGGCAAAGTACATTAGCTGGGCTCCTCGATGATATGATCTTCCCACTCTTCCAGCGGAGTTTCGAATTCGGACACGGTCCGCCCCTGCACCGAGACTCCGGCGGCATGAACGCTGTCCGGTGTGCCCGAAATCAACGGGTGCCAATCGTGTAGGGGTTTGCCCTCCCACAACAGGCGATAGGCACAGGTCTGTGGCAGCCAATAGGCGTGATCGTTGATATTGCCCGGCGTCATCACGATACATTCCGGCACAAATTGGTGGCGGATATCGTATTGGGTGCAGCGGCAACTTTCGTCATCCAACAGACGGCAGGCGACGCAGGTCAGCGCAACCTCACCGGTGTCTTCATCTTCCAGTTTGTTCAGACAACATTTGCCGCAGCCATCGCACAAAGCTTCCCATTCAGCTTGGTTCATGCGGGTTAACGGTTTTCGTTCCCAGAACCTGGGGGCCAGGCCGGTGCGGTCGATCGGATCCGTTGTCATCGGTCCGCCAGCAGGCCGCGGGCCTTGTCGCAGTCGGCATCCATCTGCGCGATCAGGCCGTCCAGACTGTCAAAGGTCATCTCGGGGCGCAGGTATTCAACCAGACCCACCGACAGGGTCGCGCCATAAAGGTCACCCGAGAAGTCGAACAGGAAGGTTTCGATATTGGGGACCTCACCATTGAACATCGGTCGCGTCCCAACCGAGGCTGCGCCCTGATAGCTGCCCAGATGAGGTCCATCCAGAACATCGACCAGAACGGCATAGACGCCGAATCTTGGCGGATGCAGCCCCTCAATGGACATGTTTGCGGTGGGAAATCCCAGTTCACGGCCCCGTTGTTCGCCTCCGATCACCTCGCCTTCGATCCGGTGCCAGTGACCCAACATAGTAGCGGCATCCTGCGGGCGGCCCTCGGTCAGTGCAGTACGGATCGCAGTGGATGAAACGACATTTTCGGACCGCTCCATCAACGGAGCGATGGTGACACCGAACCCCATCTCTTGCCCAAAGAGCACCAAGTCATCAGCGGTGCCGCTGCGGCCTTTGCCGAAACAGAAATCGGCACCTACGACGACATGCGACAGGCCGAGCCCGTCGCAGATCACGTTGCGGGCGAATTCCCTTGGCGTCAGGCCAGCCAATGCGGCGTTGAACGGCAGCTCATACAGCTTTTCGACCCCCAGTTTTGCTAACCGGTGCGCGCGGGCATTGCCGCGCATCAGGCGAAAGGGCGGGGTGTCCGGGGCGAAATATTCTCTGGGATGCGGCTCGAATGTCAGTACGCCCAAAGGTGCACTCGGCGCGGCGCTGCGGGCCAGTTCGATCACAGATTGGTGGCCGATATGAACGCCGTCGAAATTCCCGATCGCCACGCTGGCGCCGCGATCTTGGGGTTCGATGAATTGGAGGTCACGAATGATGCGCATAGCGACTGCCTAGCGGGACAGGCGCGCTTGTTCAAGGGTCTGAGACCCCCGGAAACGCTCAGTCGAATTTGCGCGACGGGGCCAGCACCATGGCTTCGCCGACCAGCACCTTCTTGCCATCCACTGCGCAGTGACAATCGAGCTTGACCCGACGCTTGGCAAAATCAATGTCGATCACCTTGACCTCGGCATAGACCATGTCACCCGGGCGAACAGGAGCGAGAAACTTCAGCGACTGCCCCATGTAAACTGTGCCGTGGCCTGGCAACTGCTCGCCGATCACGGCCGAGATCAGACCCGCGGTCAGCATCCCATGCGCGATGCGCCCCTCGAAGATCGTGTCGCGGGCGTAATCGTCGTCCAGATGTACGGGGTTTCTGTCGGTCGACACCTGAGCGAACATTTCGATATCCTCGTCCGTCACCACTTTGCGAAGGTGACGGGACATGCCCATCTCGATGTCTTCAATACAGATCGTGCCGCGTGGAAGATTATCCAACATGTTGCCCTCACTCGAATTCATCGGGCAACAAAAAAATCAAAGTCACCCCTGTTGGGAAACTTTATTACTTTGCAACTGCAGAAAATCAAGCCTTTTTTGACTACCTAAGGCGGCCGATCGTATAGGTCGGATTTATCTTTTCCTTTTGAATATAATCAGTTAGGGATTCATGATGCGGATGTGCTTCGGTTTTTGTCTCGGCCGCGGCTAGCCCGCCCGAGATGAAAAGAGAATCAATGCCTTCCCCCATTCCACCCAGAATGTCGGTGTGCGGACCGTCTCCGATGACAAGAATGTCCCCATCGGGAATGTCGTGGCCAAGTTCCTGCAACCTGCGGCGGGCAAGATCATAGATCGGCGGATGAGGCTTTCCGAAATATAGGCTTTCGCCACCCATTTCCGTATAAAGCCTGGCTAATGCACCTGCGCACCACTCCCGAACCTCGCCGCGGTCCACCACAATATCGGGATTGGCACAAAGCAGCTTCAGCCCCTTTTGTTTGGCGTACAGGAAATCAGCACGGTTCACGGACGGATCGGCCATGGGATCGAAGGGGCCGCAACAAGCAATGCCCTCTGCCTCGGCCAGCGGCACGCGCTCGATATGAATCGGGTGGTCCAACAACTTCAGCGGTTCAAAGAATCCCGCGTCCCGCTGCCATTCGCCCATGAAATAGACCTTTTCGCCCACTGCGCCCCGGAACATGGCCGACCGGGCCGAATCTCCGCTGGTTGCAATCGTGTCATAGGCGTCGTCTGGGACATTGAATTGCGCCAGCTGGGTGGCGACTCCAGCACGCGGCTTGGGAGAGTTGGTCACCAGGACAACAATGCCGCCTTGCGCGCGATAGGCCTGCAGGGCCGCAACCGCTTCGGGGTAAGCAGTGATGCCATTGTGTACACAGCCCCAAAGATCGACGAACAGGGCCTTATAACGGCTGGAAACCTCGGGCAATGCGTGGATGATCTGCGTCATGATGGGCCCCCATTGATCTGCAAAGAGTGTCGTTTGAGCCTAAGACAGTGCGTGTGGTGTTTGGCCAGTAAGGGCAATGCCTAGCAAAAAAGGCGCCCGATCAAGGCGCCTTTGGTGATTTTGGGATCAGACCTTGAGGTTCGGAATGATCTGTTTCTTACGGCTCATGATCCCGGGCAGAACGACCACGTCGCCATCAACCGAGGCGTCAAAGCTTTTCTCGGCCACGGCTTTGACCAGATCGTTGGGAACCAGCAGGGTGGCTTCTTCGTTCAGAATATCGACCACGAACAGCAATACCTGATCGACACCGTCCTCTTTGGCTACGTCGGCCATCGACGCCGCAAGGCTGTCTTTGCGGTCCAGCACGACACCCGGTGCTGTGGTTTCCAGAACCGAAACGCGGAATTTGGTGCCGTCGACTTCGTATTCCTTGCTGTCCATCCGGATCAGCTCGGCGTCCGAGAATGAGGACACATCTGATTTGGCCGCGAACATTTCTGCAGCATAGGCCGAGACGTCCAGACCCAGATCCGCGGCCAGTTTTTCGGCCACAGCGCGGTCATGCGCGGTTGTGGTGGGCGAGCGGAATTCCAACGTGTCCGACAGGATGCAGGTCAGCGCCGCGCCTTTGATGGCATCGGGCATTTTGGCGGCATCGTCGCCGATCATGTCGACCATGATAGTGGCGGTGCAGGCCAGCGGCCGCACGGTGATGTCGATCGGGCCTTTGGTTTCCAGACCGCCGACCAGTTTATGGTGGTCGATAATGGCGCGAATATCGGCGCCGTTGATGCTGGCGGGTAGCTCGGCGGGGTTGTTCGTGTCGACAATAACAACCGGTGCGTCAGCCTCTACGTCTGCGATGATGCGCGGCTTGGGCAGGTCCCAGTGCTGTAGCATAAAGGCTGCTTCAGTGTTGGGTTCGCCCAGCAGGACAGGCTCGGCCTGTTCGCCTTTGATTTCGTTCATGTACCACGACCACAGGATCGGCGAACCAGTGGAATCAGTGTCGGGGGATTTATGTCCAAATACGAGGGTTGTCATTTCAGCGTCCTGAGGAGAGTAGATTTGGGCGCCTTATAGGGTGGTCTGGCACACTTGTCACCCGCCCCTGCGTAAACTGCGACGAAGGGTAAGGCCGGGCCTAGAAAGCGGCACGTTTTAGCGTGTATCCAGCCTGTTCCAACTGGTTCAACAGACCATGGTCATCGCCCAAATGTCCGGCGCCCACAGCAATGACCACCGTTTGGTCCTGAATGGCCAATATGTGCTGCATCCAGTTGTTGTTGCGCCCGACTAGAAGTTGCTGTTCGAAACTGGACCACTCTTCGTCGAAAACCTCTTGCGACAGACCGGATGTTTCAAGCCCCTGTAGTCTGGAAAATTGGATGATCTCTGCGTGCTTTTCTTCCAGATAGGCATTGACCATAGTCGCCAGCTGATCCTCGCTGCTTTCAAAGGCACTGGCCATGCGGATCAGTGATTGCACCTGCTTTTCGATCGGGTGCTGGTCAAACATCGCCATCAGATCGTCAATCTGCTCTAAAGAGTACTGGGGGATGTCATGGGCTTCGGCCATGTCGGTCAGGCGCGCGTCCATTCCATAGCTGGCTTCCGGATTCTCGGTCATGCATGGGGGGACACCCAGCATCATGCTCAGAAACCAGGGGCGCATTTTTGCAGCCATCCAACTGGGGATGCCACGCTCTGCCAGGCCGCTGGACAGGGCGGCCCAGTCTTCTTCCGGCATCAGCTCAATCAGGGTGGGACCTGAGGTGATCAGAACAGGGCTGAGGTCTTTGGCCAGTTCCTGTTCAAATGCAGTCATTTCGTCCTGGGTCACTTCGAAATAGAACGCATCCGCCTGGCTGAGTGTCGGTTCCAGCCTTTCTGTGACGGCGTCCATACGCGGGTCGTTTGTGTGCAGCGTTCCTATCAGATGCAGAACTGTATCGCCTTTTGTCGCGATCCAGTGATTGCCTTCCGGGTACGGGAAGTCGGCCAAAGCCTGCTGCAAATCAGCTTGCGCCTCTGGACTTAGGTCAGACCTCAGGTCGCGCCCCTCGCAGGCCGCTTGGGCCGAGAAAGGTACCAGCAGACAAGCCAAAAAGATCAAAAAACGCATCGTACCATCCTGGTTGGATCAATCCCTATATGGGGTGCGACCTTGCCGGGGCCAAGGCCGGTGTTCAACCTGCCAGGATGGACACTGACCTGATCTGTGTCTGGCATTCCACAGTAATTCGAATAGCATGAGCCACATGGACCGCGAGCAGGATCTCTACCCCCCAATCAAGGCGCTGTTAGAGCGTCAGGGCTATACCGTCAAAGGCGAGGTCGGTGCGGTCGATGTCATGGCTGTTCGTGAGGGTGAAGAGCCTGTGATTGTAGAGTTGAAGTTGCGTTTCTCATTGGCGCTGTTTCACCAGGCAATCACCCGACTGAAGGTTACTGAAAATGTCTATATCTGTGTTCTCAAGCCCCGCGGACGCACGGCCAGGCGGGCGTTGAAGGACAACACGGCGCTATGTCGAAGGTTGGGCCTTGGCCTGATAACTGTTCGGGCGGATGGCGTTGTCGAGGTGCATTGTGACCCTGGGCCCTACGCCCCGCGAAAGGACAAGGCCAAAACAGCGCGGCTGCTGCGCGAGTTTGACAGGCTTGAAGGTGATCCGAACGCAGGCGGTGCCACACGCCACGGCCTCGTCACCGCCTATCGTCAGGATGCTTTGCGCTGTGCGGCGCATCTTGCAGAATGTGGTGCCACAAAAGGGGCAGATGTTGCTAAGGCAACCGGTGTTTCGATTGCGACCCGGCTGATGCGCGAAAACCATTATGGCTGGTTCGACAAAATTGCAAAAGGTGTCTACGCCTTGTCGGAATCCGGACAAGAGGGTCTGAAGCACTGGGCCTATAGCTGGGATCAGCCTGACTGAGTCCCAAGGATAAAAAATTCTTCACGCTTGTTGACTCAGGGATTTCGACCCCCTAGCTATACGCCGTTATCACTCGCAAGGGTCGAGTGCTAACGCCTCACCGCAAGGTGAGGGGAGGATAAATAAACTTTGAGCCCAAGGAGCTGCAAAGATGGCATTGAAACCGCTTCATGACCGCGTGTTGGTTCGCCGTACCGAAAGCGATGAGAAAACCGCTGGTGGTCTGATCATTCCAGACAGCGCAAAAGAAAAGCCCAGCGAAGGCGAAGTTGTTGCGACCGGCGAAGGCGCACGCAAGGACAGCGGCGAGCTGATCGCAATGGCTGTAAAAGCTGGCGACAAGATCCTGTTCGGCAAATGGTCGGGCACTGAGGTTCAGGTCAACGGCGAAGAGCTGCTGATGATGAAAGAAAGCGACATCATGGGGATCATCGAGTAAGCCCACGCGCTTCCTCTGATCTTCATCCCAATACATTTTCTCAAGGAGAAACGACATGGCTGCTAAGGACGTCAAGTTCGACACCGATGCCCGTAACCGCATGCTGGCAGGTGTGAACATCCTGGCCGACGCTGTCAAAGTGACCCTGGGCCCCAAAGGCCGCAACGTGGTTCTGGACAAATCTTTCGGCGCACCGCGCATCACCAAAGACGGTGTTTCGGTTGCCAAGGAAATCGAACTGGAAGACAAGTTCGAAAACATGGGCGCGCAGATGGTGAAAGAAGTCGCCAGCCGCACCAATGACGAGGCCGGCGACGGCACCACCACAGCAACCGTTCTGGCTCAGTCCATCGTCAAAGAAGGTCTGAAGCAGGTTGCAGCGGGCCTGAACCCGATGGACCTGAAGCGCGGCATCGACCTGGCAACTGCCAAGGTTGTTGAAGGCATCAAGAACGCCTCGCGTGAAGTCAAGGACTCGGCTGAAGTTGCTCAGGTTGGCACCATTTCTTCCAACGGTGAAACCGAGATCGGCCAGCAAATCGCAGACGCGATGCAGAAGGTCGGCAACGAAGGTGTTATCACCGTCGAAGAAAACAAAGGCCTGGAAACCCAGACCGATGTTGTCGAAGGCATGCAGTTCGACCGCGGCTACCTGTCGCCTTACTTTGTCACCAACGCTGACAAGATGGTTGCAGACCTCGAAGACTGCATGATCCTGTTGCACGAAAAGAAACTGTCCTCGCTTCAGCCGATGGTTCCGCTGCTCGAGCAAGTGATCCAGTCGCAAAAGCCGCTGCTGATCATTGCAGAAGACGTTGAAGGCGAAGCGCTGGCAACTCTGGTTGTAAACAAACTGCGCGGCGGCCTGAAAATTGCTGCTGTCAAAGCACCGGGCTTCGGCGATCGCCGTAAGGCCATGCTGCAGGACATCGCAATCCTGACCGGCGGTCAGGTCATCAGCGAAGATCTGGGCATGAAGCTTGAGTCCGTGACCATGGACATGCTGGGCACTGCCAAGAAAATCGAAATCACCAAAGACGAAACCACCATCGTCGACGGTGCTGGCGAAAAAGCCGAGATCGAAGCGCGTGTTGCTCAGATCCGCACCCAGATCGAAGAAACCTCGTCGGACTACGACCGTGAAAAGCTGCAAGAGCGCGTTGCCAAACTGGCAGGCGGTGTTGCTGTTATCCGCGTCGGCGGCATGACCGAAGTTGAAGTGAAAGAGCGTAAGGACCGTGTGGACGATGCTCTGAACGCGACCCGCGCTGCTGTTCAAGAAGGCGTTGTCGTGGGCGGTGGTGTTGCTCTGGTTCAGGCCGGTAAAGCACTGGACACTCTGCAAGGCGCAAACGCTGATCAGGACGCAGGCATCAACATCGTTCGTAAGGCAATCGAAGCGCCTCTGCGCCAGATCGCTGAAAACGCAGGTGTCGACGGTGCGGTTGTTGCGGGCAAAGTTCGCGAAAGCGACGATGTGGCATTTGGCTTCAATGCGCAGACTGAAGAATATGGTGACATGTTCGCATTCGGCGTGATTGACCCGGCCAAAGTTGTCCGTACCGCATTGGAAGATGCAGCGTCGGTTGCCGGCTTGCTGATCACTACCGAAGCAATGGTTGCTGACAAGCCGCAGAAAGATGGACCTGCTGGCGGCGGCATGCCCGACATGGGCGGCATGGGCGGCATGATGTAAAACGTCGAATTCGCTTAGACGAATTCTGGCGGCCCCACAGGCGCTTGGCAGTATAGCCAAACTGCCCAGAGGGGAGCTGTAGAGCTAAGGAACGGGGTCGCCTTCGGGCGGCCCCGTTTCGTTTTGGCACGCCGCTTATGACTGAAACTGTGGCTCAAACTGTTCCGAGGTCGACGGTCTAACCGGTCCCTTCAGGAAAGTGAGTACCCAAACCGGTGTGAAACCGGTATCGGGTTGATATGCGACTGTTCCTTCTGACCGCCCTCACCATGTGCGCCTTTGCAGCGAACTCCATTCTGAACCGGATGGCCGTTGAAGGCGGCGATAGCGACCCGGCGGGGTTTGCGGTTATGCGCGTTCTGGCAGGGGCGCTGATGCTGGCGGTGCTGGTTTTGATACGTGGCGGCAGCCTGCCGTTGCGCAGCCCTCGCCGGTTCATTGGCGCTGGCGCCTTGTCGCTTTACATGATCGGGTTCTCGATCGCCTATCTTACACTGGATGCCGGGCTGGGCGCCTTGATCCTATTTGGGATAGTGCAAATCACGATGTTCGTGGCCACTGCCGTGACTGGAAATTCACCGACACGACAGCAACTTCTGGGAGCGGCGATTGCACTGGGTGGCCTCGCCTATGTGCTTTGGCCGTCGGGCACGGTTCAGGTGGATCCGGTCGGAGCCGCCCTGATGTGCGCTGCCGGGATTGGCTGGGCAGCATATTCTCTGGCGGGACGGTCCGAGCCAAATGCGCTTGCCGGGACGGCGGCGAATTTCGTCATTGCCCTTCCGGTGACGGCCGGAGCTTTGCTGCTGTTCGGCGGAGGTTGGCAGATGACGGGCACCGGTTTGTTGCTGTCGGCAATATCCGGGGCGGTCACTTCGGGGCTGGGATATGCGTTGTGGTACCATGTTTTGCCCCAACTGGCACCGACCGTTGCAGCTGTGGTGCAGTTGAGCGTGCCCGTGATTGCTATTCTGGGCGGTGTCCTCTTGCTGAGCGAAACAGCAGAGGCCCGGCTTTTGATTGGCGCAGCGCTGGTGTTGGGCGGCATTGCGCTGGCGGTGCTGCGACGTCAGCGGGGGTAGGGCTTTCATCAGCGGCGCTAAGACATTATCTGGCGCTTATGAAAATTCTGATCGCCCTGCTTATCTTTCTGCTCCCCGCCGCGGCCAGCGCGAAATGCGTGGTCTTGTTGCATGGTCTTGCGCGGACCGAGGCCTCTTTCACCGTGATGGAGCAGCTGTTCAAGTCACATGACTATTCGGTTGTGCGCCCGGGCTATCCCTCGACCGAGATCGGTATTCCCGAACTGGCCGAACAAACCATTCCTGATGCCTTTGCGGCTTGTGGCGATGACACTGTCAATGTGGTAGCACATTCGATGGGCGGCATTTTGTTGCGCTATTGGCTCAAGGATCATAGCCCGGAAAACCTGGGTCGTGTCATCATGCTGGGGCCGCCCAATCAGGGCAGCCAACTGGTCGATGAACTTAGCGCGTGGGAGGTGTTCGGCTATCTCAACGGACCTGCGGGCCTTCAACTGGGCACAGGCGCCGAAGGGATCCCGGGTCGTCTACCGCCGGTGGATTTTGAACTAGGTGTTATCGCCGGCGAAAACTCCTTAAACCCGGTATTTTCTTCACTGATTGATGGGCCTGATGACGGTAAGGTTTCCGTTGAAAGCACCAAGGTCGAAGGAATGACGGATCACCTGGTTCTGCCGGTGACCCATACGTTCATGATGAACAATCCGCGGGTCATGGCTCAGGCCCTGCACTTCATTGAATTCGGCCAGTTCGACCCGCAGATCACCTGGCTTGACGGGGTGATGGAAGCTATTGACGAGATCTGCATCGGACAGGATTGCTCGGAACCTGACTCGGAGTCCACGCAATGACCGCATTAAGCCTGACTCTGACCGGTGCAGAGGTTCTTCTGCCCGGCGAGGGGCTGACGGATGTCGATCTGACCATTGCCGATGGCGTGGTTCAGACAGGCCCTGCCGGGCAGCAGATCGACCTGTCAGGATATCTGGTTCTGCCCGGTATTATCGACCTGCATGGTGATGGGTTTGAACGGCACATCGCGCCCCGTCGCGGTGCCATGAAGCAGATGAACGAAGGGATCCTCTCGGTCGAGGCTGAACTGGCGGCCAATGGCATCACCACAGCCGTTCTGGCCCAGTTTTACAGTTGGGAAGGCGGGGTGCGCGGGCCAGAATTTGCCGGGCAGGTATTCGACGCCATTATAGAAGTCAGGGCCTGCACTGTCACCGATCTGATGCCCCAGCTTCGGTTCGAAACGCATATGCTGGACGATTACGCCGGACTGGCAGAAAAGATTGCGGCTTGGCAGGTGCCCTATGTCGTGTTCAACGACCACCTGCCGCATGACCGTCTGGCTGAGGGGCGTAAGCCCCCGCGTCTGACCGGTCAGGCGCTCAAGGCCGGTCGCAATCCCGAGGTGCATTTCGAAATGCTGCTGTCGATGCATGCTCGCCGGGATGAGGTGTCTACCGCACTGGATATACTCTGTGCTGATTTGACAAAGCAGGGCGTCCGCATGGGCAGCCACGATGACGCCACTGCCCAAACTCGCTCCGATTGGCGCGCGCGGGGCGCGCGGATTTCAGAGTTCCCCGAAACGCTGGAAGCCGCCGAGGCCGCCCGCACCGCCGGGGATCACATCATCCTGGGGTCGCCCAATGTGGTGCGCGGCGGGTCGCATAAAGGGAATGTTAGCGCGCTGGACCTGATTGCGATGGGGCTGTGCGATGCGCTGGCCTCGGATTATCACTATCCCAGCCCGCGCCGGGCAGCCTTGATGCTGGCCAAATCCGGCCTTCTGGACATGGCGGGCGCATGGGCGCTGGTGTCATCAGGGCCAGCCCGCGTACTTGGGTTGCAAGATCGCGGCACGCTCACCCCCGGGCAACGTGCCGATCTGGTCATTCTGGAGGCAGATACAAACCGTGTCGCGGCAACGCTGGCTGCCGGGCGCGTCAGCTATATGGCCGGGGATATCGCCGCGCGGTTTGTCGGCTGATTTACCGCGTGATGCGGTTAAAATGACCCATCTTGCGGCCTGCCTTCACCTCGGCCTTGCCATAAAGATGCAGCGCAACATCACGTTCGGTCGCGAGTTCAGGTACGCGGTCCATATCGTCGCCGATCAGGTTCTCCATCACCACGTCTGAATGACGCTGCCCGTCGCCCAGAGGCCAGCCTGCCACGGCACGGATATGTTGCTCGAATTGATCCACCGCGCAGCCATTCTGTGTCCAATGGCCCGAGTTATGCACGCGCGGTGCGATCTCGTTCACGATCAGACCCTGCGGGGTCACGAACAACTCGACCCCCATGACGCCGACATAGTCCAAGGCGTTCAGGATATTTGCCGCCAACAGGATCGCATCTGTGCGCTTTGCTGCGGGCAGGCGGGCAGGGACGGAGGTGGTGTGCAAAATGCCATCGCGATGCACGTTCTCACCGGGGTCGAAACAGGCGACCTGACCATCCAATCCGCGCGCGGCGATGATTGATACCTCATGGCTGAAATCGACAAAGCCTTCCAGGATCGCAGGCGCGCCCGCCATATCGGCCAGAGCAGTTTCAGCGTCATCGGGGCTGAGTAGCCGGGCCTGTCCCTTGCCGTCATAGCCAAATCGGCGGGTCTTCAGGATGGCAGGGGTGCCGATCTGGTCAATCGCAGCCTTCAGGCTCTCCAGATCCGTGATATCGGCGAAGGGTGCGGTATTCAGGCCCAGCCCTTGCAAGAAAGCCTTTTCGTTCAGTCGATCCTGACTGACCCGCAGCGCCTCGCGCCCCGGGCGGATGGGGCGGTGGACTTCCAGAATGTCCAGTGCTTCGGTGGGGATGTTCTCGAACTCATAGGTGATGACATCGACTGCTTCGGCAAAGGCCTTGAGGGCCTCGGCATCATCATAAGAGGCGGTGGTCACACGATCCGCCACATGACCCGCAGGCGGGGTCGCACCGGGCTCATAAATATGCGACACAAAACCCAGCCGGGCTGCAGCAACGGACAGCATACGGCCCAGTTGACCGCCGCCCAAAATCCCGATTGTCGCGCCGGGGGCAAGCATTTCCACCATTCTCAACTCTCCAAACGTTTGCCAATAGCGCCAAGTGCTGCGTGCAATACCTTGTGCGCGCCCTGATCTTGCAGGGTCTGTGTCATTTGCAGGCTCAGCGTGCCGTCAGTGGCCAGCGCATCGCGTTCGGCCTCTAGGCGGCCTGCGGCCTTCTTATCCATCGCGTGCAGAAAGCCCGATACCAACTGGGTGGTGTAGAATTCGGCCCCGGCTGCGTCTCCGGTTGTGTCTCCCAGCCAAGTTGCTCCGGTCGCCATCAGGTCCAGAAGGCCGGGAACCATGGCGCAAATGGCGAAATGGGCGTTCAGTGCCGCCTCATCTGCGACCTTGATCACCGGGTTTTCCGGTGCGAACAAATCGGCCAGCAGTTGATCGTTGCCGAAAGCGACCAGCGGGCAGCCACCGGCTTCCAAAAATCCCAGCGGAATGGTTTGCACGATTGCCGGCGCCGGAGAGCAGAGCTCGGTTAGTTCATCTTTCGAAACTGCTGCCATGACCGAGACGATCTGATGGTCGGATCGAAACGTTAAGGCGGCCAGAACGTCCGCAGCGATATGTGGGCGCAGGCACAGGAACACGATCTCGGATGCATCAATCACGGCCTGTGGCGTCGTGACAGACACACCCAGTTCAGCCTTTAGCGCGGTTGAAACCTGGTCATTGCGTTCTGTCACGGAGATCTCGTGCCCTTTACGGGCCAAAAAACGCACCATCGGGGCCGCAATATGGCCCGTGCCGATGAATCCGATCCGGCTCATCCCTCGGGTTCTTCGGGGATTGAGGCCGATAGCGCGTCGCGCCAGGCATCCAGCCGGTCGGCCAGAGCGTTATCCTGCAGCGCCAGAATGCCAGCGGCCATCAATCCCGCATTGGCACCGCCTGCCGACCCGATCGCCATAGTCGCAACCGGGAACCCTTTGGGCATCTGAACAATGGAATAGAGCGAATCGACGCCAGACAGTGCCCGCGTCTGCACCGGAACGCCGATCACAGGAACGCGTGTTTTCGAGGCCATCATACCCGGTAAATGCGCGGCCCCGCCGGCCCCTGCAATGATCACCTGCAATCCGCGCGAGACAGCAGTCTTGCCATAGTCCCACAAGCGATCTGGGGTGCGGTGCGCTGAAACGATGCGTTTTTCATAGGCCACGCCCAACTCATCCAGAATATCTGCGGCTTCTTTCATCGTGGACCAGTCTGACTGGCTTCCCATGATGATCCCCACTTTAACGTCGCTCATCCGCTTGCGTCCCTGCCTTCCGAAAGAGCGCGAACTATAGCCAAATCCGCCTTTGTGGCAATGCGGTTCAGATGTCTCAGGCGATGATATCCGGGGTCAGGCGGTCTTCGATCAGGCGAATGATGTCTTTCAGGCGCAGTTTCTGCTTTTTCAACCGTTTGATCGTCAGTTGATCCGAGGTGCCAGTGGCCTGAAGCGCCTCGATTGCTTCGTCAAGATCACGGTGTTGACGGCGGAAAACTTCCAGCTCTACCCGCAGAACCTCATCAGTTTTCATCGAAAGATCGGTGGGCGCGTTCATTGGCGACTCAGAGTTGTTGTGGTGCTTGTCACACAAGATAGTGTGTCAGGCTTGATCCGGCCAGACCTTGTGGACATCGCTGTATATTCCCATATTCTATTATACGCGGTTGCCAGAATGGGGCCGCACAACACGTCGCTTTGGCAATAAAGGACGAAAATACGTGTCTAAACTTACTCTGGGCTCATACCCGCATCTTTTGGGGTTCGAGCAGTTGGAACGCCTTCTGGAGCGGTCTGCAAAGGCCGGAAATGAGGGGTATCCGCCCTATAATATTGAACAGACCTCGAATTTTTCCTACCGCATTACCCTGGCTGTGGCTGGGTTTGCAGAAGAGGACCTGTCGATTACCATCGAAGATCGACAGTTGGTGATCCGGGGACGTCAGCGCGACGACAGCGAAGGACGTATCTTTCTACACCGTGGGATCGCGGCACGTCAGTTTCAGCGCATGTTCGTGTTGGCCGATGGGGTCGAGGTTGGCGAAGCGATCATTGAAAATGGTCTGCTGCATGTGGATCTGACCCGCGCCGTGCCCGAAACCGTGGTGCAAACGATCAACATAAGGAAGGGGTAAGAGCAATGAATACACCGTTTGAAATCAACGCCGAAGGCGATCGGATCGTCTATGTCAAAACAGTTGAAGTCGCCGATCTACCTCGGGAAGTTCGCGAACAGGCCGGAGATCTGAGCCTGCTATATGCGGTACACGATGCCGACGGCCAGCAACTGGCACTGGTTGCTGATCGCAAGCTGGCGTTTAACCTGGCGCGCGAGCATGATTTTTCACCGGTGGCCGTGCACTAAAGCGGCCTCCGTACGTTTTCCTCGTGACATCCATGGCCTGTCGGGCGAGACAGTCGAACCTATGATGGTTCGAATATCGGAGTGCACGACACATGAATTGGTTCGACTTTGACTGGGTAGACGCCTTCAGCGATCGCGCCTTTGGTGGCAATGGGTGCGCTGTTGTTCATGGTGGGGCAGCTCTGTCCGAAGACGTCTGCATGGCCTATGTGCGCGAGACGTCCTTGGTTGAATGCACCTTTACTGGCCCGTCCGATGTGGCCGATTTCCGGGTTCGTTATTTTCTGGCCAGTCGCGAAATCCCCTTTGCCGGGCATCCCACGATCGCAACCGTAGCTGCAATGCAGTCCAGAGGAATGCTGCAAGGCAATACCCTGACGCTTGAAACCGGCGCGGGGATCGTTTCGATCTGCATCAGCGGTGATGAAATCGAGATGACGCAGATTGCACCACAATTCGGCGCCTATGTTCCCGCCGAGCTGGTCGCCTCTGCCATCAGCCTGCCCAAAGAGGCGATCATCTCGCCGCCGCAATTTGTTTCTACCGGGCTGCCCTTCTGTGTCACTGTTCTTCGTGATCACGACGCCCTGCGCGCGGCAAAACTGGTCGAAAGGCCTTTGCGCGAGATTGCCGAAAAGGCGGGCTTTTCCGGCTCCGATATGGCCGAACCTTTTCTTGTAACGCTCAAAGGCGCGACCAAAGCAGGCGATACATTCTCGAGATTGCTGTTGGCCCCGCCCAGCCCGCCCGAGGATCCGTTTACCGGATCTGCCACTGGTGCGATGGCGGCGTATCTCTGGAAACATGGGCTGATGCCAAAGGACGTTTTTATTGCCGAGCAAGGCCATGATATGGGGCGCCCCGGTCAGGCGACTGTTACCCGAGCTGGCCCATCGGATGCGATGACAGGCATCAAGGTCGCCGGTCGCGGGCATATCCTTATGCGGGGTCAGGTTAATTTACCAGATGCCGGATGATGACAGAACCTGCAATCGCCATACTGCCCTATGGGCATCGGTTGGGGCCGAAACTGGCCACGGTTCCTTTGTCGGAACTGACTTGGCCCGAAGGTTGCCCGGATCGTCTGATCGGAAAAAAAGTGGGCGATCTTGCGCACACGGACCATCTGATCATGTACCCCAATTCCACCGTACATTTGCGTCTTCGTCGGGGAACACGTGCGCGGATATCTTTGATGATGGGAGAGCCTTCGGCCATCCATGCCAAACATGATCGCATGTTGCGCTATACGTGGCGGCGGTTCTTCCGGGTGCTGACCTTTCATGATGTATTGTTGCAAGGTATCCCAAACGCCGTGTTTCTGCCTTATGGCGTGACGATGGTGCCTGATTGGCGAGAACTTTTGGTCGAGAAATCTAAATCCTGTTCTTTGATCGCCTCGGCCAAACGTGATCTCGAAGGACATCAGCTGCGCCATTCCGTGATCGACTGGGTTCGTGAATCCGGGGCAGATGTCGATATTATGGGGCGTGGCTATACTCCGTTTGACCGAAAGTCTGACGGGCTGGCCCCATATCGCTATTCGGTGGTGATCGAGAATGTGCGGGAGCGAAATTACTTTTCGGAAAAGCTGACAGACGCGATCTTGTGCTCGACTGTGCCGATCTATTGGGGCTGTCCCAATATTGGTGATTTCTTCGACACATCCGGGATGGTCCTGTGCGATTCCGAGGCCGACATTCGGAGTGCGATTCAAGCCGCTTCGGTCGATGACTATGCCGCGCGTCTAGATGCCCTGCGGGCCAGCCAGTCCAAAGCGGCGGAATTTGGTGATTTCGAAGGACGCGCTGTCGCCGCCATTCGGGCAGAACTATAATCCAATAGAAAAAGGCCCCCGGAAACCGAGGGCCTTTTGCTTGATTCTTTGCGCAGGTTACGATCCGGCGATCAAACCCATGCTTTCCAGCTTGAGCAGAACCTGGTGGGCACAGTTGTCTACGTCCACATTCTCGGTCTCGACGCTCAGCTCAGGATTGGCAGGTACGTCGTAGGGATCGGAAATTCCGGTGAATTCCTTGATCTTGCCTTCACGCGCCAGCTTGTACAGGCCCTTGCGGTCGCGGCGTTCGCATTCTTCGATGCTGGTGGCCACGTGAACCTCGCAAAAAGCGCCGAACGCTTCGACATCTTCACGGACGGCACGGCGGGTCGTGGCGTAGGGTGCGATTGGGGCACAGATAGCGATGCCGCCGTTCTTGGTGATCTCGCTGGCCACATAGCCGATGCGGCGGATGTTCAGGTCGCGGTGCTCTTTCGAGAAGCCCAGTTCCGATGACAGGTTTTTACGAACAATGTCACCATCCAGCAGGGTCACCGGACGACCGCCCATCTCCATCAGCTTTACCATAAGCGCGTTGGCGATGGTCGATTTGCCCGAGCCGGAGAAACCGGTGAAGAATACGGTAAAACCCTGCTGACTGCGCGGCGGTTTGGTCTTGCGCAGTTCGGTCACAACCTCAGGGAAGCTGAACCATTCGGGGATTTCCAGGCCTTCGGCCAGACGGCGGCGCAGTTCTGTGCCGGAGATGTTCAGGATCGTGACGTTGTCTTTGTCGGCGATCTCGTCATTCGGTTCGTATTGAGCGCGTTCCTGCACAAAGACCATGTGCTTGAAATCGACCATTTCGACGCCGATTTCATCCTGGAACTGGCGGAACAAATCCTGTGCGTCGTAGGGGCCATAGAAATCTTCGCCGGCTGAGTTCTTGCCGGGGCCTGCGTGGTCACGGCCGACAATGAAATGCGTGCAGCCGTGGTTGGCGCGGATCAACCCGTGCCACACCGCCTCGCGCGGGCCTGCCATACGCATCGCCAGGTTCAGCAGTGACATCGAAGTTGTCGAGGCCGGGTACTTGTCCAGAACAGCCTCATAGCAACGTACGCGGGTAAAGTGGTCCACGTCGCCCGGCTTGGTCATACCAACAACCGGATGGATCAGCAGGTTGGCCTGCGCCTCTTTGGCGGCGCGGAAGGTCAGTTCCTGATGCGCGCGGTGCAGCGGGTTGCGGGTTTGGAACGCAACAATACGGCGCCAACCCAGCTTGCGGAAATAGGCGCGCAGCTCGTTCGGTGTGTCGCGGCGAGCGCGGAAGTCATAGTGAACGGGCTGTTGGATACCAACAACAGGACCGCCCAAGTAAACCTTGCCCGCAGTGTTGTGCAGGTAGTTGACCGCCGGGTGAGCATCGTCATCTGCGCCAAAGACCTTTTCCGCCTCGCGCGCCTTGTTCGGCGTCCAGCGGTCGGTCACAGTCATGGTGCCCAAAATGACACCTTCTTGGTCGCGCAGTGCAATGTCCTGACCCAGTTTGATGCCCTCAGCGAAGTCTTCGCTGACATCCAACGTGATTGGCATCGGCCAAAGGGTGCCGTCGGCCAGGCGCATGTTTTCGACGACATTGTCGTAATCGGCCTCGCTTAGGAACCCTTTCAGCGGGTTGAACCCGCCATTCATCAGCAGTTCCAGATCACAGATCTGACGAGGGCTCAGGTCCCAGCTTGTCAGGTCGGCAGCTTCTACTTTCAGTTTCTGTGCGGACTCGTACGAAACATAAAGTTCAGAGATCGGCGCCAGATTGCTTAACATCGTCATGGGAATTCTCTTGTCGAAGGATGGATTGGCCAGTGATTCAGGGGCGTTTGCCGGGCATGTGCCCCGGCGGCCGGGTGAAGTCCAGATGGATTTATGAAACAAAGGACGATATGCGCGGTTTTTCTCCGGATTGGAAGGATTTTCCACATTTTGACGCGAAACCCGACGACAATCCCTTGGATCAAGGCCAAATAGACCGGTTTGAATGAGTGTGTTCTCAGGCGGCAATCTTGGGGCTGAGGTCGGATGCACGTTCGACCGGCAGGGCAGAAATTGGCCTTGTTACCCCACGCAACTGGAAGGGGCGCAGATCGTTCTGCCAACCGTCATGCCCCGCTGCCTTCAGCAGATCGCCCGAAACCAAAAGCTCGACACCCAACCCCTTGGTCTCGGCCTCCAAGCGGCTGGCGACATTCACGGCGTCGCCGATAATCGTGCGGCTTGCAGTGCCCACGGCGCCGATTTCGCCCAGAACCAGATCGCCCAGATGTAACCCCATTCCAATGCGAATAAGCGGGCTGCCCTCGGTTTCGAGTTGCTCGTTGAACCGTTGCAATGCGCGGCTGACATTGGCTGCAGCTTTCATCCCGGCCCGTGCTGAACTTGCAGCATCGGTGGTTTCAAACACTGCCAGCAGCCCGTCACCCATATACTTGTCGACCACACCCCCATCCGAGGTGATGGCTGGTACGATGGCGTCAAAGAACCGGTTGAGCAGGAAAACGATGTCATAGGGCAACTGCCCGGTGGTCAGTGCCGTGAACCCACGCATGTCCAGAAACAGCACCGCCAGTTTACGTTCCTGCCCCTGACTGGCATGGGCGCGATTGCGACCGCTACCGGGATTGTACATCCGAAAGGCCGTGATTGGCTCGGTCGGGCGGATCTGACAGGCCAGGCGTGCGCCTTCGGGTGCTTTTACGGCAGCCAAGCTGCGGGCCTCGATCTCACTGGGGACGGGGAGCTGATCTGCACCATTCTCGACAATAACGCGACAGGTGGTGCAGCGCCCCTTGCCACCACATAGCGCAGTGTGGGGAATGCCGTTGGCCTGAGAAATCTCAAGCAGAGTCATGCCTTTTTCGGCCACAATTTCGGGGCCTTCCACATATTTGATGCGCACCGAATGCCGGCGTCGCAAAATTTTGCGCACCAGAAACACAAGCAATGTAGCGCCAACCGCCAGCCCGAATGCAAGCAGCGTATCTTGCCTCACACCCATCAGAGCCTGAAATGCCTCGGGCGATGGCCAGTTGTAATGTTCGATATACTGATCGCGCAGAAACGGGTCGGCGAAATCAGCCCAGATGCGTCGGCCCTCTGTCAAAAGACCTGCCAGAGCGAAAGACGGAATGAACACGGCGAGCCCGATCAAATAAGGTAGCGTCCTTTGCCACCAGGATGTCAGGCGCAGCCACATGTGAAGACCGATGCAACTGTGGACCCAAACCACCAGCAAAAGCAGGCTTTGTGTCCAGATTGCATAGCTGGGCCACATTAGCGCGATGATATAACCCATCTCATCATTAACCCCGAAAACTGAATGTGCGTATCGGGTGTGAACAAGGTGCGAGATCAGTTGCAGTGGAATCACAAATCCAAGCACCACCTGTAGCCCCAGACTGAAAGGCATTCGCATGGTTCTGCGCTGAGCTAACGAATACAGCGCCAGCCCAAAATGCACGAGCAAGGCCAGATATAGAATCGCGCTGCCGATGTTATTGCGCGTAATGACATGGCGGCCTTTCTGCATTCCGTGGAGATAATCAGTATGAAACAGTCCCAGACCGATATTGATGAAGTGAAAGAAGGCAAAGATGAACAGGATCAGGCCGCTCATGATCCTCAGCCGGGTAGCCCACCCGCCTTGCCATAGTACGCTTTTCACTCGGTTCACCTGTGTTCGTTTTGCTCGCATCTCAGAGTCTGTAACGGCGCAGAGCGGGGGTCAAGCGAAGCCTCTATGCCCCGGCAACCAGGGATGCGGATCCCCATCCAGGCACACTACCTCTGGCGAGGTGCTAAACAAAACCGCATGACTGAGTTCTGGCCGGGATCGCGAGCTGTATAGCAAGCCATCGGCGCCTTTGGCGCGGGCGTCATCCGAAAATAGCCAGGTGGGTGAGGCGCCTTCTTTTTCGTGGGTATCCTGCCACACGACCGAGGCTTCGCTGCGCCCCCGCAGATCTACCAGCCGAGCGCCGGTGATCCGGCATTTTTGAAGAATGCGTGGTGGATCGGATGGGCAGACATAGCGTTTGATGGCTATTTCGGCACCCTCAGCGCTCAGCGAAGAATAAAGCGCGAATTGGCCCGCATAATGAAAACGCCCCTCTGGCGCCCGTGCTGGGGCCAAAGGGGCGTCTATCTGTGACAGGAACAGAATTCTCCAGATCGGGCCGGAGAATTCGATCACCTGATTAATCCTGCTCGGCCAGGAACCGTTCAGCATCCAGCGCGGCCATACAGCCCATCCCGGCGCTGGTAACGGCTTGACGGTAGATGTGATCTGTCAGGTCTCCGGCAGCAAAGACACCTGGAATGGAGGTTTCTGTGGAGCCCGGTTTGGTGATCACATAGCCGCCCATATGGGTTTCCAGCGAGTCCTTGACCAGCTCATTCGCGGGCGCGTGGCCGATGGCGATGAAAACACCTTTGCAGGGGATTTCGCGAATCTCACCGGTTTTCACATTCTTGACGCGCACGCCTTCGACACCCAAAGGCGCATCGGTTCCGGTGACCTCGTCCAGTTCGTGGAACCACAGGGGCTCGATCTTGTCGTTCTTCATCAGCCGATCCTGCAGAATCTTTTCGGCGCGCAATTCATCGCGGCGATGGATCAAGGTGACCTTGCTGGCAAAGTTGGTCAGAAACAGCGCCTCTTCCACGGCGGTATTGCCGCCGCCGATTACAACGATCTCCTGCCCGCGATAGAAGAACCCGTCGCATGTGGCGCAGGCGGAAACGCCAAAGCCTTTGAACTTCTCTTCCGAGGACAATCCCAGCCATTTCGCCCGCGCGCCAGTGGCCAGAATGACCGCATCGGCGGTGTAGATGGTGCCGCTGTCGCCCTTTGCGGTGAACGGGCGTTTCGAGACATCCAGATCGCTGATGATGTCGCCGATGATCTCGCACCCCATCGCGGCGGCGTGCTCCTGCATCTTGATCATCAGATCAGGCCCCTGGACTTCGGTAAAACCGGGATAGTTCTCGACCTCGGTGGTGGTCGTCAGCTGTCCGCCCGGCTCGATGCCCTGAACCAGGATCGGTTCCAGCATCGCACGGCTGGCATATACGCCCGCAGTATAACCGGCAGGTCCTGATCCGATTATCAGAACCCTGGTGTGTTTTGTTTCGGCCATGATACCCCCGACTCGATCTGCCTGATACGGGCCTGCGGCCCCTTGGCGAATGGATATAGCGACCCCCTTGAGGCGCTTAAAGCCCCTTCGTGCCGTATCGGAGAATCCGTTTCACAACTCGCGCTAGAAAAATACCTGGAAAACCAAAGAATATTGCGCAAACGCGAAACATTATTGCGCATCCCTTGGGTGCTGATATAACAACCGAAAATTCAGGAGCTTTTTATGGTCGCGACACGGCTGGACGAGATTGACCGCAAGATTCTGGCAGAATTGCAGGCAGACGGTCGCATGACCAATGTAGAGCTCGCGAAACGTGTGGGAATTTCCGCGCCTCCGTGCCTGCGGCGCGTGCGCACATTGGAGGACTCGGGCCTTATCCGCGGATACCACGCGGAAGTGAATGCGCGTGAGCTGGGTTTTGAGGTTCAGGTCTTTGCAAGCGTCGGACTGGAAAGCCAAGCCGAAGCCGAACTCAGCGCATTCGAGGAACGCTGCCGCGAGTGGCCACTTGTCCGTGAATGCCACATGTTGAACGGCGAAGTGGATTTTATTCTGAAATGCGTCGCTCCTGATCTCAGCAGCTTTCAGCAGTTTTTAACAGGCGAGTTGCTGACCACGCCAAACGTAGCCAGCGTTAAAACCTCACTTGTGATACGCGGCGCTAAGGACGAGCCCGGTGTACCGTTTGACGTCCTGGAAGAACGAATGAACCGGACGGCGTAAAGCGCATCCTTTTGTGACGGCTGGTGCACGGCGGCAGAATCGCCGTGACAACCAGAAACAAAACCCAACTAATTAAAATCTGCATAAAGCCCCCACTTTGCAGTACTGGTTAAAACTCAGGCAGTGATTGCGTCCACCTCTCCATCTCCGGCACGCGGTAACTGCAGCGGGCCAAAGTCATTCAGCGATTCGACATGCTCGAACAAGTTCAAATAGATTGAGCGAAGCGAATGGCTGATCATCCGAACCGCATTTACGCCTGGATGATATGATTCAAACTGTAATCCGTCTACCTTGATAACCGAATGGCGTTTCAGACAGATGTGAAACAATTCGATTGGGGTAGGCGGTAGCATCTCGATGACGCCCATCCCGTCTTGGAACTCGTGTGCGGGCGTCAAAACAGGAGATCCGCCATACAAGTGCCGCAGATGTGCTGGGGTGCCTAACAGGCGCGCAGCCGGACCGACAGTCACGCCTGACATCGGTTTTTGCATTCCGAAGGTATCCGCCATGATGCGTGTCAGCGGGCGCGTGCGACCACGCGAGTCTTCGCGCCCGGGGATCAAAGTAACCGAGCCCTTCCAGACCACGGTTTCCGAAGTTCCATTCTGGGTCAAAACCGTATCGCCAGGTAAAAGATCTTCGATCGCTATCGGCCCGTTTTCGGTTTCGACAAGCGAACCCCGCGTAAAGGCACAAAACGCATCCTCGAACATGGGCAGCGCTGGCGCGATGTGGCGGGTTTGGGATACCTCGCCATTGCTCAACAATGAACTGACCTCATAGCGCCGCAGCTGCGCTTTTTGTTTTGTTGTATTTCTTGGAATCTCGCGCAGCATTGTCGACGTATCGACGGCGTTTCTGGCGGCGCGGGCCAAAGAATGTGGAATAGTCATACTAATTCCGTCCCCTCAAACATCCGCTCAGGAAGGCTGAACCCCCGTACAGGCCCGCCTGATCGGTTTTCTTTGTCTTGAATGCTATGGCGACTTCGAGACGTCGGCTGTAACGGCCGCGCGGTGCGATGGAATTTCGCAAACTCTTGGTCAACACATTGACCCCCCAGACAAACTCACAACTCGCAGACGAAAATTGTCTACGCACACAAACCCCTAAACACATTCACAGAAAGCGTCTGTGAAGCGCCACACACCGGATCGGAGCACCCCCGCTGTGTGTCTTGACCCTCAAAGCCGGCAGAATGGCTTTGGTAGGCCTGTCTAATCAGCGTCGCGAAGCCAAACGGCGCGCCACACTGGCAGAACGGCTGGAAACCCGCTTCCACGGCATCTCCAGTTTTTGCTCTCTGGACGCTTTCAGAACAGCGCTGAGAAAGCGGGATCTTTGTTTCATCCTGTTGTCCTACTCGTTCAAGGCTTAGTGCCTAACGACCCAATCTGAGCCTAACGTGTCGCCATATTGAGGCGGCCATAAGGCTGACGCGGGTTGAATCTGGGACAAAAGAAAGTTGGTTGTTTCCTTTTCTTAATCTAGCCGCGCTCACATTCGGAAATATGCAGATAACCATCTGAGAGAGGGCAATAAAACCTAATTTTGGCGACTCATATAGACACAACAAATGTGGCGAAAAAGCGGCGATTTCGCCACAATCAGGACGCGCGTCACAGTTTGATTGCGGAAATCAGGCGGCCGTAGTCGGCTTCTTTTGCATGAACCGATCGGCGGTACGAATAGAATCTGTTCGGGTCCGAATAGGTGCAATGACGAATCCACTCTGCATGCCCGACACCAGCCTGACGTAACCGGTGCAGCCCATAGGACGGGAGGTCAAATTGCATCCGATCACCCGTTCCATTTGCGAAGAATCGCAGGTTTTCTGATGATTCAGTGGCAAATTCTTCTAGGAACTCGGGTCCGACCTCATACACAGTTTGAGAGATTGTGGGCCCTATGACAGCCACTGTATTCTCGCGCCGTGCTCCTAGCGCCTCCATGGAGTCCAACGTGGCCTCAAGCACACCGTCTAGCGCGCCGCGCCAACCCGCATGTGCAGCTCCTATCACTTTTGCGTGGGTGTCGGCAAAAAGAACAGGTTGGCAATCCGCCGTGAGGATGGTCAGCGCCAGCCCGGGATAGGCCGTAACCAACGCGTCTGCTTTAGGCTTTTCCCCGTCGATTGGACCATCAACAGTTATGACCGTCGGTGAATGCACCTGATGCACCCCGATAAGGGATCCGGGATCGACCTCCATCGCATCCGCTACGCGGTTACGGTTTATCGCGACAGCCTCGGTCTGGTCAGATGATCCATGACCGCAGTTGAGCCCTGCAAATATCCCGGATGAGGCCCCGCCTCGGCGGCAGAAAAAACCATGGCGTACGGATGACAAGAGATCCGAAGTCAGAATTTCCAGCGTCATGATTCCAGTCCCGGTGGTAATGCGGCATAAGATGGGTACAGGCCCAGTACTTTGAACAGGTTTCCCATTTCCTCTGGGTGCGTCAACCGGCGATGTGCGGCTACCAACGCCTCAAGCTTGGACCCGCTGAGTGGTTTCGCCAATGCTTGCGCCCGCGCAGTGATGCCCAGCCGTTCCAGAAAAACGCCTTGGGGTGTCAGGCGCGAATGGGCGCAGCCTGCCGCTCGCGCTGCGCTCGCTAGAGGTTCGAAGTCCACATGGGCGGTCAGATCAGCTTGTCCGGGGCTGGAAAGCGGGTCTATCGGCTTGTGGGCATGTAGCGCCTGAAAAGTATCCCCAAGCGAATGCCAGTCGCCATAATCCTGGATCAGTCCGGCCCCGCCATGTGTCGCGATCCGTCCGGCGATCACAGTGATGATCGGTATGGCCGAAGGGCAAAGCTCGACCAGATCCCCATCCTGCGTGTCCTCAAGCCGGTTCTTCAAAGCGATCTGTGGCGACCGCGGCCCCAGGCCAAAAGCCAGTGATTCGTCCTTCATCCCGATCAAACGTTCCCGCCAATCGCTGTCATCGCGGATGAATTGGCGAATGGGCAGAGCGTCAAAGAACTCGTTTGCCACCAGCAAAAGCGGGGAATCGGGTAGATCGGTGACCGATGTAATCCAGCGTGGAGCATAGGCATCCAGCGTCTTTGCCTGAATGGTGCGCAGGGTTGGTGAGGCCTCAAGCAGAACAATATCTGCCGCCGCGTGAAAGCCATCCACGCCCTGTGTTGCACGCAGTATGTCAGCCATCAGCGTTCCGCGCCCGGGACCCAGCTCCGCTAGCGTGAAACGGCCCGGACGCCCCTGGTCAATCCAGCATTGCGCAAGGCTGAGCCCGATCAGTTCGCCAAACATCTGGCTGATTTCCGGGGCGGTGATGAAATCGCCCTGCGGGCCAAGGGGATCGCGGGTGGTGTAATATCCCAGTGTCGGGTGCAGCAGGCATTCGGTCATATAGTCGGCTACACTCATCGGGCCGTCTTGTGCGATACGAGCCTGTAAGAGGTTGGCGAGGGTCATCACTTGGCCTTAGCGCGTGATGCCAGCCAAAGGCCAAAGGCAATCATTGGCAAAGACAGTAACTGGCCCATGGTCAGGCCGTAGCCGCCCATTTGCCAGGCAAGTCCAAGCGGATTTCCGGCCGAAACAAACTGCGCATCGGGCTGCCGGAAAAACTCGACAATGAAACGCGATGCGCCATAGCCGGACAGAAACACTCCCGTGACCAATCCAGGTCTTTGGAAAGCGTGGCGCCGATAGACCAGCCACAAGAGCAAGGCACCCAGCAGCAACCCCTCAAGCGCGGCTTCGTAAAGCTGAGAGGGGTGGCGGGCGCAAAGACCAATAACCTCCGGGCAGTTTTGGGCGGCGGCACCGGGGAATACAAAGGCCCAGGGCAGGTCGCTGGGCCTTCCCCACAGTTCGGCGTTGATGAAATTCGCGACACGACCCAATAACAGCCCAGGCGGCACGGTATGCGCGATCAGATCAGCAAGCGGCAAAATCGAAATTTGGTGACGTCTTGCATAGATATATGAGGCCACGACGACGCCTAGCAATCCACCGTGGAAGGCCATGCCGCCCTGCCAGACCATCAGAATTTCGATCGGGTTCGAAAGGTAATAGGCTGGTTGATAAAACAGCACGAACCCAAGTCGCCCGCCCAGAATCACGCCCAGAATGATCCAGGTGATCAGATCCTCAAGCTGGGCGGGTTGCATAGGTGGCGCCTTGTCGGGCCACAGGGCGGGGCGCTTTAGGGCGATCACCCCCAGGCGCCATGCAATCACAATCCCAGCGATATAGGCGAGGGCGTACCATCTAAGTGCGAACTCCATCCCGAACAGCGAGATCGAGAAAAGTTCGGGCGACAGATCGGGGAAATTCAGAACAGCCTGCATGTGCGTCTCATTGCCCGGGCTTTGAGGGTTAAGTCAACCTTGAGCCTGCGCCAATCATTCCCCATATAGAGACCAACCGCCAAATCGGAGGATAACCATGCAAACCCGCAACAAGATTCTGGATGATGTTTCCCAACTCATGACCAACGCCATGGGTGTTGCCCAAGGCGCAAAGGACGAGGCGGAGAACGCCATGAAGTCGATGATCGACCGTTGGCTGGCTGATCGCGATTTCGTCACACGCGAAGAATTCGACGCTGTCCGTGCCATGGCTCAGAAAGCGCGCGAGGAAAACACAGCGCTCGAGGCGCGCATTGCAGCGTTGGAAGCCAAGCTGGGCGAATAATCCCCCGCGAAATTTTCGAAAAAAGACAAACGCCGCGCAATCCGGTTCTGGGTTGTGCGGTGTTGTGCATCATGCCGTCTTGCGGGAATTAATCAAGACAAAGCTGCATCTGATGCCAATATTTTGATCCCCGTTGCCAGCTATCCACAACTTATTGCTGTTATCCCCAAAAATGGGGGTTGTCAGGCCACCACCCACAGCGCACCATATTTAGTACAGGCCTATGGGGGAAGCCCGGCTTGTAGAGCAGGCAACTAGCGCTGGGGCGCTGCCAGCCCCGAAGTGCTAGAAATTAGTGAGGTGGCATTATGGCCCTTTCCGAGCAGTTTCTTGAAGAAGACCTTCATCCAATCGACATTGTTGAACATCTTGCCGAACATCACGATTGGGACTTTGATCGGATCGGGGATGATCAGATCGCAATGGCTGTCGAAGGACAGTGGCGCACCTACTCGATTACGCTAGCCTGGTCGAATTATGACGAAACGCTGCGTATGGTGTGCTCGTTCGAGATGGAGCCACCTGAGGCGCGCGAGGCCGAGCTTTATGAACTGCTGAACAAGATGAACGATCAGTGCTGGGCCGGGGCCTTCACATACTGGGCCAATCAGAAGCTGATGGTTTACCGCTACGGTCTGGTTCTTGCGGGTGGTCAGATGGCCAGCCCGGAACAGATTGATACGATGATCACTGCAGCGGTCCTGAGCGCCGAGCGTTATTATCCCGCGATCCAACTGGTCACATGGGGCAACCGTACCCCGGAAGACGCGATGCAAGTCGCCATTGCAGAGGCCTACGGCCGCGCGTAAAGCTTTGCCCCGAGCCAAATAAGCGGAGGGGCAATCATGGACATGTCACGCGTCGCCGAACAGGGGCTGGTGCTTTTGGGATGCGGAAAGATGGGATCGGCCATGCTTGCCGGGTGGTTAGAGCATGGCCTTCCTGCCTCGTCAGTCTGGGTGATTGATCCTTTCCCGTCGGATTGGCTGAAATCGTCGGGCGTCAACATCAATACCCCGCTACCCGAAGCGCCTGCGGTAGTGCTGGTCGCGGTAAAGCCACAGATGATGGGCGATGCACTGCCCGCAATTACAGCCCTGGGCGGTGGGCGCAGCCTGTTCGTGTCGGTGGCGGCGGGCACCTCGATCTCAACATTCGAAGAGGTGTTGGGCCAGAAAACACCAATCGTGCGTGCCATGCCGAACACCCCGGCGGCGATCCGACAGGGAATCACGGCGTTGATTGGAAATTCTGCTGTTTCGGATGCGGATCTGGCCCTAGCCGAAAACCTGCTATCTGCGGTCGGTGAGACGGTCAGATTGCAGGATGAGGCGCAGATTGATGCCGTTACCGGGCTGAGCGGGTCCGGCCCTGCCTATGTATTCCACCTTATAGAAACGCTCGCTGCTGCGGGTCAGGCTCAGGGCCTGCCACATGATTTGGCGATGAGGCTGGCCAAGTCCACGGTCGCCGGGGCAGGGGCCTTGGCCATGGCGTCTGACGAGGACCCTTCGCAACTGCGCGTCAATGTCACTTCGCCTAATGGAACCACGCAGGCCGCGCTTGAGGTCCTGATGCACGACGAATTCGGTTTTCCCGACCTGCTGCACCGCGCTGTTAAAGCCGCAACTGATCGGTCCAAGGAGCTGTCTCGTGAGTGAAATTACATTCGACGATTTTCTCAAGGTCGACATTCGCGTCGGCGAGGTTATCCGCGCCGAGCCCTTCCCCGAAGCGCGCAAGCCAGCGATCAAGATGTGGATCGATTTTGGACGAGATATCGGCGAGCGGAAAACCTCGGCCCAGATCACTGCGCATTATGATCCCGCCTCATTGGTGGGCAAGCAGGTGATGGCGGTGGTAAATTTCCCTCCGCGCCAGATCGGCAAGTTCCTGTCCGAAGTGCTTGTTTTAGGATTGCCGGATGAGACTGGTGAGATCGTCCTGATCGGGCCGGATGGCAAGGTTCCAACCGGTGGGCGGATGCACTGATGCGTGTGTTCATTGCCCGACCGATGACCGCCTCTGTCGCAGCACGTGCACGCGCAGAGTTTGACGCAGAGATGCGCAGTGAAACCTTGCCGATGTCACTCAAGGAAATGGGGCATGCGCTGTCCGAATTCGATGTGGTGGTGCCGACCTTGGGCGACCTGTTTTCTGCCCAGATCTTTGCTGAGGTGCCGGAACCGCGGTGCAAACTGCTGGCAAACTTTGGGGTTGGGTATAATCACATAGATGTGGAGGCGGCCCGTCAGGCCGGAATCGCGGTGACCAATACGCCGGGCGCTGTCACAGATGCGACTGCCGATATTGCCATGACATTGCTGCTGTCCACGGCCCGCCGCGCCGGAGAAGGCGAACGGCTGGTACGTTCAAACCTTTGGCAGGGCTGGCACCCGACACAGATGTTGGGCCATCACGTGACCGGCAAACGGGTCGGCATTGTGGGCATGGGGCGCATTGGGCAAGCCATCGCGCGACGTTGCCACTATGGGTTTGGTATGCACGTCGCCTATCAATCGCGCAGTCCAAAGGAGTTAGAGTTTCCGGCGGATTATGTCTCAGACCTCAAAGCTTTGGCTGCCGGTGTCGATTTCCTGATCCTGGCTGTGCCGGGCGGTGCCGAAACCCGGCATCTGATCAATGCGCAGGTGCTGCAGGCGATGAACGCTGCTGCCATCCTGATCAATATTTCTCGGGGAGAGGTATTGGATGAATCGGCCCTGATTTCGGCGTTGCAAGAAAAGCAAATCGCGGGTGCGGGTCTGGATGTCTACGAATTCGAACCCGCAGTGCCGCAAGCTCTGATAGATTTGCAGAACGTGACCCTGTTGCCCCACCTGGGTACCGCGACTGAGGAGGTCCGCAGCGCTATGGGGCACATGGCGCTAGATAATGTTGCGGCCTTTGTTCAGGGGCGCCCGCTGCCAAATCCGGTTTAGGTGCCCACGGCCTCGCGCCAATGCCTGCGGCACAGCGAGACATAGGTTTCGTTGCCACCAATTTGGACCTGAGCACCTTGGGTGATGGGATTTCCATTCTCGTCCTGACGAATCACCATTGTTGCCTTGCGGCCGCATTCGCAGATCGTGCGAACCTCACGCATCTCATCCGCCAGCGCCAGCAAGGCGGCCGATCCGGGAAACAGCCGGCCCTGAAAATCGACCCGCAACCCATAAGCCAGCACCGGCACGTTCAGGTCATCTACGGCGCGGGCCAGTTGCCAGACCTGATCTTCGGTCAGGAACTGGGCTTCGTCGATAAAGACACATGCAATTTTGCCTTGCGCCAGACGGGCTTCGATCATGGCGAAAACATCATCATCGGTGTCAAAAGTATCAGCCTCGGATGATATCCCAATCCGCGAGGCAATTTTCCCAGCACCGGCGCGCCCATCCAATGCAGCCGTCATCAGGTAAGTATCCATGCCGCGCTCGCGATAATTATGCGAGGCCTGCAGCAACACGGTCGATTTGCCCGCGTTCATAGTCGAGTAGTTGAAGTAAAGTTTTGCCATGGCTCGGGTCTAATTCGCCAGCCCCGCCTGGGCAAGCCATCTCATGTGGCGAAATGAGCGACGCCGCCGTTGTCCAGTTAGGGGATGAGCTCACGCTCTTTGGGGATGGAGCCCCTGCACTCACAACAGCGACGCCTTCGGCCTATAAGCGGCCTAAACGAAGCGGGGCTAATATGTGCCCCGCTATCACTCGCTACCGGCATTATTGCCGCCACTCACTCACAAAACCCTCGCATATCTGAGGGATAGCCAACATATCGCATTTCAATTATGAATCAGGTATGGGAAATTTCATTTCCCTTTCCCCCGCAATGGCAGATGTAGTGGGGAAGGCAGGTAGCAAAGGTAAAAACATGGCAGATATCGGGGCCTATCTCAAAAAGCACACCGAAGCGTTGGTCAAGGACGTTGGAATTGAGTCCGCGTGCGAGATCACGGGTAAATCCAAAGCCACGCTTGGCCGATATTATTCAGATAATGCAGAGCATGCTGATCGGTTCATGCCGGTTGATGCGGTTGCACGCCTTGAAGCGGTGGCCAACTTTCCGCATGTGACGTCGGCGTTGGCCGACCTCAAGAACATTACGCTGTCATATGATGGCCGCAACACGGACGCTCCTCGCACCGGAGGTGTGAATTCGGATGTCATCGCGTTGAGCCAACGCTTTGCCATGCTTATGACCGAATATCAGTCAGCTATCGAAGACGGTATCATCACGGTGAACGAGGCCAAACGCCTGTTGAAGGAAACCAGCCTGCTGCAGCATGTTCTGATCGAGATGAAGCTGCACCTGGAAGAAGAAAGCGTGAGCTGAGGCAAGGGAAGTTGCGTGTCTTGATCCAGTTTGGTGTGCGTACCGATACTCATGACATGCTAGGTCAAACTTGACCCGATCTGAACGCTCGCATGCTGGGGCTTTTGCCGCTTGCCGCCGGACGGGGTGATGCCAGTGCTGAAACAAGGATCAAACAACCAAGCAGGGTAGAATAAGCCAGGCTTTCTTGTACGAATTTGTGGTTGCGCGGAGTGTTGTCTTAACCGTGCCGTTTCACGATTACCGAACCCACGGAATACCCTGCTCCGAAGGAACAGATAAGGCCGATCTCGCCATCGGTGAAATCGTCAGAGTATTTCGAAAATGCGATGATCGACCCAGCCGAGGACGTGTTCGCATAGTCTTGCAGGATGTTTGGCTGCTCTCCGGGGGCGGGTTCGCGGCCCATGACTTTTTTACCGATAAAATCATTCATCGTTTTGTTCGCCTGATGCAGCCAAAGACGTTTGAGATCGGCGTTGCTGATCCCTTCGGCGTCCATGTGATCGGCAATGTGCTTGCTGACCATTGGAAGAACCTCTTTGAACACTTTACGGCCGTTTTGCATGAACTGCATATCGCGGCGGTCGGTCAATCCCTCTGGCCGAGTGCGACGCAGGAAGCCATTATTGTTTCGGATGTTGTTGGAAAAATCCGTGGCGCAGCTGGTCGACAAAATCTCGAAATGCGGTCCGGTCGCATCCTCGATCCGTTCGATCACGGTGGCCGTTGCCACGTCACCAAAAATAAAGTGGCAATCTCGGTCACGCCATTCCAGGTGGCCCGTGCAAATCTCGGGGTTTACCACAAGCGCACATTTTACCGAACCGGACCTGACCATATCCGCTGCCGCCTGAATGCCGAACGTGGCCGAAGAACAGGCAACGTTCATGTCGAATCCGAACCCTTTGCATCCCAGCGCATGCTGGATCTCGATCGCGATTGCAGGATAAGCCCGTTCATGGTTCGAAGCCGCGCAGATTACCAGATCAACATCGTCCCCGTTGCGCCCGGCCTGTGCCAGCGCTTTCTTGCAGGCGTCAACGGCCATTTCGGTCATGATGCCAGGTTCATCGTCAGAGCGCTGACGAAACAGCGGGTGCATCACGTCGGGATCCAGAACGCCCGCTTTGTCCATCACATAGCGGTTTTCGATTCCGGAGGCCTTCAGAATGAACTCTTCAGACGAATGCTGCATCGGCTCAACGTCACCAGCGGCAATCGCCTCTGCGTTCTGGGTGTTCATCTTGTCGGCATATGCATTGAAGGCCGAAACGAGCTCGGCATTCGTAATGACATTATCTGGCGTGAAAACACCCGAGCCGGTGATTGCTGGCGTATACATGTTGGGTCCTGGATTTCTGGATTCACCCAAAATGCCGTTATGATTGGTATTGTTCAAGAGAGATTGACCCGAGGGAATGTTAAGCTTGGTTGGAAATTGAGCTTCAGTTCTTGAATAGTTCGTTTTTCGAAGTATATACGCGTCAAATTCTGCAAGGAATCATCCCATGGCCCATGATCATAACACTCTGTTGCATCGCTTAAGCCCCGAGATGCAGGCGATGATGGGTGTGTATGCGCTCTATTGGAAGCTCGAGGAGAGCTTCGATGCCATCGAAATAGAGCTGAGCCATCAGGAATGCCATATGGTGATCAAATTGGACCAGCCCAGGCGCATGGGCGTTTTAGCGGCTGACATGCTGTCAGTTCCTTCGACAATCACCTCGACCGCCGATGCCTTGGAAAAAGCGGGCTATCTGAGACGTGAACGCGATCCAGAGGATCGCCGTGCATGGCTTTTGGTTTTGACCGAAAAAGGCACAGAAACACGCCAGATGCTTGTGGCCCAAGCGGGCGCCCTGTTTCAGCGCGCGTCCGGACTGAACAAAGATGAAACCGCAGAATTCGCAAGACTGGCCCGGAAGATCCGGGAAAACATACTGAAAACTGGAATTCCCGAGGGACTGAAGAAATGAAACTGATCTCTGCTTTGGGCGTGGCCCTGATCTTTCTCTCCAGCTCAATCATGGCTGAAGAAGCTGCCAAGCCGGTAAAGCTGATGGTGGTAAAGGAAACCACGCCTGGGTTCACACGTCAGTTCTTTGGTCGCGTCGCTGCGCGGCAAACGGTTGATCTGGCCTTTCAGGTGGCTGGACAGATTGTTGAAATGCCAGTGGCTGAAGGATTTGTCATCCCCAAGGGTGAGCTGATCGCCGAGCTGGATCGTGAGCCGTTCCAGCGCCGCTATGATCGTGCCGTTCTGCAGAAAGATCAGGCGGACCGGACCCTGGCCCGCCTGTCTCGGCTGCGGGGAACTGCGGCCAGCCAAGTGGCTGTGGACGACTCTGAGACTGCGGCGCAACTGGCTGATATCGCTGTGCGTGACGCGCTTTACGATCTGGAACAGGCGACATTGACGGCACCATTTAACGCGCTGGTGTCCAGCCGGGCGGTCGAGGCCTTTACCACTGTTTCCGCAGGTACCCCGATCGTGCGCATCCATGATATGTCCGAACTTCGGATTGAGGTCGACGTACCCGAAATTTTGTTTCAACGGTCGGGCCAGCAGGATGACATCACCATCACCGCGAAATTTCCGGTGAGCGACGAAGTCTTCCCGCTTCAGATCCGCGAATTCGACGCCGAATCTTCAAGTGTCGGTCAAACCTTCCGCATCCAATTTGGCCTGACACCGCCTGAAGGGCTGCAAATTCTGCCTGGTTCGTCGGCTACTGTGACTGTTCGGGTCAAGGACCAGAAACGGGGGATCTTTGTTCCGCCTACAGCCATTGTGGCCGATGTCAAAGGGGCGCTGGGCGTAATGATGTTTTCTCCGACTGGGGCTGACCAAGGGACACTGCGCCGCGTCCCCGTTACCATCGAGCCCACGGAAACCGGTGATGTCAACGTACTGGACGGCCTAAGTGACGGGGAAGAAATCGTTGTCGCCGGCGGCGACGTTTTGATTGACGGTCAGGTGGTGCGCCGCTTTACCGGTCTTGCCAACTAAGGGGCGGATTGATGAACATCGCACGCGCATCCATTGATCGCCCTATCTATACATGGCTGGTCATCCTGATCGCCTTGTTCGGCGGCATCTGGGGATTTCTGTCGCTTGGCCGTCTGGAAGATCCAGCCTTCACAATCAAAAACGCCGTCATCGCTACCCAGTATCCGGGGGCAACGGCTGAACAAGTGGCGCTGGAGGTTTCAGAGCCACTGGAATCCGCCATCCAGCAGATGGGCGAGGTCAAGACAATCACATCAATGAACCAGCCCGGTTTTTCGCTGATCGAGGTCGAGATTAACTCAGCCTATGATGGGACCGAGCTACCGGAGATCTGGACCAAATTGCGCGCCAAAGTCCGTGACGCCTCACGGGAGCTGCCATCGGGGGTGGGTGAACCGCTGGTCAATGACGGGTTTGGCGATGTGTTTGGCTTGTTTTATGCGGTCACGGCCGAGGGCTTCTCGGACGCTGAAAAACATGAGCTTTCCACATTTCTTCGGCGCGAACTACTGACGGTTGACGGTGTCGCGGATGTCGAGGTGATGGGCCTGCCGCAAGAGGCGATCTTTATCGAACCCGACCTGTCTATTTCGGTGAACCAGAACGTGCCTCTGCAGGCGCTTACCGACGCGATTACAAATGCGGACTCGGTAAACTCGTCGGGGTCATTGCGATCAGAAGATGGCCGGACCGCGATATTAACCGCCGAAGGGTCCGATACGGTTTCCGCCATTGCTGGCCTTTCTGTTGGATCGCAGGGCCAGGTTATCAACCTGTTCGATATGTCGAATGTACATCGTGGTCGCCTAACCGATCCTAATGTCATCATCCGGTTCAACGGGACCGAAGCCTTCACTCTGGGTATTGCTGGGCTTTCGACTGATAATATCGTTGAGGTCGGCAAGCGTGCTGACGCGAAATTTGCCGAGTTGGATTCTCAGATCCCCTATGGTGTCGAAATCCTGCCGATTTACCAGCAGCACGTCGTTGTTGAGCAGGCATCGAACGACTTTCTGGTGAACCTCGCGCTGTCGGTCTCTATTGTTGTTGCGGTTTTGGCCCTGTTCATGGGTTGGCGCGCGGCTGTGGTTGTGGGAACAACTCTGTTGCTGACCGTGGTTGGCACGTTGTTGTTCATGGCATTGTTCTCGATCGAAATGGAACGAATTTCGTTGGGCGCTTTGATCATCGCGATGGGTATGTTGGTGGACAACGCCATTGTGGTGGCCGAAGGAATGCAGATTGCAATGCTGCGCGGCAAGAATTCGCGCGATGCGGCGGATGAGGCTGCGGCCAAAACGCAAATCCCGCTGTTGGGAGCAACGGTGATTGGCATCATGGCTTTTGCCGGGATTGGTCTTAGCCCTGATGCGACGGGCGAGTTCTTGTTTTCGCTATTTGCTGTTATCGGGATATCGCTGCTGCTGAGCTGGACCCTGGCGCTGACGGTGACTCCGATGCTTGGGCACTATTTCTTCAAGCAGGGCAAAGAAGGTGAAATTGATGCCTATGGCGGGATCATGTTCCGTGTTTATGGCGCGATCCTAAACTGGGCGCTGCGGTTCCGTTGGATGGTGATTGCAATGCTGGTGGGCATTACCGTGGTCTGTTTCGCAGGATTTGGTTTGGTCAAACAACAGTTCTTTCCAGACTCGAATACACCGCTGTTTTTCGTGCATTACAACCTGCCGCAGGGCACACCCATTGCGCGCACCGCCGAGGATATGGCTGTTTTCGAAAACTGGCTGGCGGATCGGGACGATGTGGTATCTGTCACGACATTTGTTGGGCAAGGAGCAACTCGTTTTTTGTTGACCTACTCTTCGGAAAAACCGAACCCCAGCTACGGTCACATGATCATCCGGACGGAAACATTGGATGACATTCCGGCTTTGCGGGCGGATCTCGAGGCGTTTGGCTCGGCGCAGTTCCCCGAAGGCAAGTTCCGCACCAAGCGGCTGGTCTTTGGTCCTGGCGGCGGTGATCCAATTCAGGCCCGTTTCTCGGGAAGCGATCCGGCGGTGCTTCGGCAACTTGCGAATGAGGCTGTGCAGACGATGCGCGCGGCCTCGCCCAATGCGCTGAACGTCTATCACGACTGGCGCGAACAAGGGCTGGCTGTCCAGCCAATTTATGCGACCGAACGGGCGCAGACCGCTGGGGTGTCGCGCGAAGATATCGCGGCGACTCTGCAATTCTCGACCGATGGGATCACCGGTGGTGTGTTCCGCGAGCGCGACCGCCTGATTCCGATCATCTTGCGCCGCCCGGTGGACGGGGATTATTCGATCGTGGATCAGGTTGTATTCTCGGACCAGTCGCAGAAATTCGTACCGATTGAGCAGATGGTCGACAGGTTCGAATATAAGGCACTCAATACGCTGGTTCACCGCCGGGATCGTGTGCTGACCATTACGGTAGGGGCCGACATCCCGCCGGATTTGACAGCTGCGCAGGTTCATTCCGAAGTCCGCACAGCTATTGAAAGCATGGAGCTGCCAGCGGGCTATCGACTGGAATGGGGTGGAGAGTTCGAGAATGCTGGCGATGCAAATAAAAGCCTGGGTCGTCAGTTGCCGTTGAGCCTGTTGATCATGGTTCTGATTTCGGTGCTGATATTCAACGCCATTCGTCAGCCGATCATTATCTGGCTGTTGGTACCGATGTCGGTAAACGGAGTGGTGATCGGTCTGCTGGGCACGGGTCTGCCGTTCACATTTACGGCGCTACTGGGACTGCTTAGCCTATCGGGGATGCTGATCAAGAACGGTATCGTTTTGGTCGAAGAGATCGACTTGGTACGTGCAACCGGGCAGGGGTTGCGTGAATCGATCATAGAGGCTTCGGTCTCGCGTTTGCGCCCCGTGATGCTGGCCGCAATCACGACGATTTTGGGTATGGCTCCGTTGTTGACGGATGCGTTCTTCAGGTCGATGGCGGTGACCATCATGGGAGGTCTGGCCTTTGCCACGGTCCTTACCATGGTGGCGGCCCCCGTGTTCTACATGGTGTTCTTCCTGCCGGAGGAACGGCGCAAGAAACCACCGCAGCCGGTTGTCTAAATGAAAACCCCCGGTCATGGACCGGGGGTTTTGCTTTATTCTGGTGTAGTGGGGGGAAGGTCAGCCTTGCAGGGACCTGACCTCGACATCACCTTCGGCTTGCGCCTTTATCGCCAACGCGGCAGCGTGGCTGGCGGCGGCGGTGGTGAAATATGGGATCTTGTCATAAAGCGCGATGGATCGGATGGCCTTGCTGTCCTCGACCGCCTGTGCACCTTCGGTGGTATTCATCACCAACTGTACCTGACCATCTTTAAGCATGTCAGCGACGTCGGGGCGACCTTCGTAGACCTTGTTGACCAGATCACAGGCAATACCGTGCTCGGCCAGCCAGCTTTGCGTTCCGCGGGTGGCGACAAGGGCAAAGCCCTGCGCGGCCAGAACCTGTGCGGCCTCAAGCATGGCCGGGGTCTTGTCGGCATCCTTGATCGAGATAAACGCACGACCCGAGGATGGCAGAACCATGCCCGCACCCATCTGTGCTTTGAGGAAGGCACGGGGGAAGTCGCGGTCCCAGCCCATGACTTCTCCGGTCGAGCGCATCTCAGGCCCCAGAATAGTGTCGACGCCGGGGAACCGGGCGAAGGGCAGCACTGCCTCTTTCACCGAGAACCACGGCATATCCGGATCGGCCAGCGTCATCTGGTCGGCGATCTTGGTGTCGTCCACGGTCTTGTAAGCCGGGCGCAACGGGAAATCCGCGAGCTTCTCGCCGGCCATCACACGCGCGGCGATGGAGGCAATGGCGCTGTCCGTGGCTTTGGCCACAAATGGCACGGTGCGTGAGGCGCGCGGGTTGACTTCGATCAGGTAGATATCGTCATCCTTGATCGCAAATTGTACATTCATTAGGCCGACAACGTTCAACGCCTTGGCCAGCTTGAAAGTCTGATCCTTGATCCGGCTAATCACCTCTTTCGACAGCGAGTAGGGCGGCAGCGAACAGGCGCTATCGCCCGAATGCACGCCAGCCTCTTCGATATGCTGCATGATGCCTGCGACATGTACGTCCGTGCCGTCGCACAGGGCGTCGACATCCAGTTCAACCGCGCCCGCCAAATAGCTGTCCAGCAGCACGGGGCTGTCGCCCGAGACCACCACGGCCTCGTTGATATAGCGCCGCAGCTGGTCCATATCGCGCACGATTTCCATCGCGCGGCCACCCAGTACATAGGACGGGCGGATCACTAGCGGAAAGCCGATATCCTCGGCGATTTTCAGCGCCTGCTCGTCGGTCGAGGCAATGCCGTTATTGGGCTGTTTCAGGCCCAGATCGTTGACTAGCGCCTGGAAGCGTTCACGGTCTTCGGCCAGATCGATGGCGTCTGGCGTGGTGCCGAGGATCGGGATGCCTTCCTCTTCCAGCGCATTTGCCAGTTTCAGCGGGGTCTGACCGCCGAACTGCACGATTACTCCGTGCAACGTGCCGTTTTCTTGTTCCTTCGTCAGGATTTCCATCACGTGCTCGAAGGTCAGAGGCTCGAAATACAACCGATCCGAGGTGTCGTAGTCGGTCGACACGGTCTCGGGGTTGCAGTTTATCATGATAGTTTCATAGCCCGCTTCAGTCAGTGCGAAACAGGCGTGACAGCAGCAATAGTCAAACTCGATCCCCTGACCGATCCGGTTCGGGCCGCCGCCAAGGATGACGACCTTTTTGCGATCGCTCGGGCGTGCCTCGCACTCAACATCACCCATCATAGGGGCTTCGTAGGTCGAGTACATATAGGGCGTCTGCGCCTCAAACTCGGCAGCGCAAGTGTCGATGCGTTTGAACACTGCGTTAACACCCAGATTGCGGCGGGCGCGGCGTACATTGCCTTCGTCACGGCCTGTCAGGTTGCCCAAGCGCGCATCGGTAAAGCCAAGCATTTTCAGCCTGCGGATGCCTTCTTCGGTCACCGGCAGGCCGTCTTTGCGCAACTGACGCTCGGCCTCGATGATCTCGCGGATGCGGGCCAGGAACCAAGGGTCAAATTTGGTGACACCAAAAATCTCATCATCGGTCAAACCGTGACGCATGGCCTGCGCGATGGTGCGCAGACGGTCGGGGGTTTGCTTGCTGATCGCTTTGATCACCGCGACTTTGTCACTGACCTCGTCCCAGACACCAACGTTCAGGCCGGGGATTTCCACTTCATCAAAGCCAGTCAGGCCGGATTCCATCGAGGCCAGCGCCTTTTGCATCGATTCGTGGATCGTGCGGCCAATGGACATGGCCTCACCCACCGATTTCATCGCCGTGGTCAGGTAAGGTTCAGAGCCGGGGAACTTTTCGAACGCAAATTTCGGAATTTTTGTCACGACATAGTCGATGGTTGGCTCGAAGGAGGCGGGCGTGACCTTGGTGATGTCATTGTCCAGTTCGTCCAGCGTATAGCCAACAGCCAGTTTGGCCGCGATCTTCGCAATCGGGAACCCGGTCGCCTTGGACGCCAGCGCGGACGAACGCGACACGCGGGGGTTCATCTCGATCACGACCATTCGGCCGTCTTCGGGGTTGATCGCCCATTGTACGTTCGAACCGCCGGTCTCGACCCCAATCTCGCGCAGAACGGCGATGGAGCCGTTGCGCATGATCTGGTATTCTTTGTCGGTCAGTGTCAGGGCAGGGGCCACGGTGATCGAGTCGCCGGTATGCACACCCATCGGGTCGATATTCTCAATGGAACAGACGATGATGGCGTTGTCGGCCGTGTCGCGTACCACCTCCATCTCATACTCTTTCCAACCCAGCAGGCTCTCATCGACGAGGATTTGGTTTACCGGCGAGGCATCCATGCCCGAGCGGCAGAAGTGAATATAATCCTCGCGGTTATAAGCCACACCGCCGCCGGTGCCGCCCATGGTAAAGGCGGGGCGAATGATGGCAGGCAGGCCGATGTCTTCCAGATCGCCCAAGGCAATCTGGACGCCAGCATCAAGATCGGTGGAGCCGTCGTCGCGCTTGGGGGCGGTAACAATGGTGGCCTTGGGGTTTTCGATGCCCAGCCGATCCATCGCTTCGCGGAATAGTTTGCGGTCTTCGGCCATTTCGATGGCGTCGCGGGTCGCACCGATCATCTCGACACCGAACTCGTCCAGTACGCCCATCTCTTCCAGTGCAAGTGAGGTGTTCAGTCCGGTCTGCCCACCCATTGTGGGCAACAAGGCGTCGGGGCGTTCCTTCTCGATGATCTTGGCGACAACTTCGGGCGTGATCGGCTCGATATAAGTGGCATCAGCCAGACCGGGATCGGTCATGATTGTCGCCGGGTTTGAGTTTACCAGAATGACCCGGTATCCTTCTTCGCGCAGGGCTTTACAGGCCTGTGCGCCTGAATAGTCGAATTCGCAGGCCTGACCGATGACAATGGGGCCCGCCCCGATGATCATGATCGACTGGATGTCGGTTCTTCTCGGCATAGCCTGTTTCCTTCGGTTAACTGCGAGTCAGGGCACCGCCCGCGTGCCCAAATTGTTCTGCGTTATAGGGACCGCGCCAAAAGGTTCAAGAGGTATCGGAAACAGGGGCGAAATTGCCGCTTTCCCCTCTTTCCCTTACCGCCGTATTGTCTATACCGCGCAGCACGACAAATGAGGATGCACGTGCGTATTCGTTTTGATCAGGGGCCGGCCGGATCGGGAACTTATTTCGAACGGCCAGACCGGGTGATCCGCGCAGACAAAGCGGAAGACGTGCCACAGGCTTTGGCGGCGCTGGATGAGGCACGCGCGGATGGGGCCTGGCTGGCCGGTTATGCAAGCTATGAGCTTGGATATGCGTTGGAACCCCGCCTGTTGGTCCGGATGCCTACTGACCGCCGCCTGCCACTGCTGTGTTTCGGCGCCTATGATGCGCCAGGCCAGGCCGATCTGCCCGCACCCCTAGGCGGTGTTGCCGAATTCACACCGCGCTGGGACGAGGCAAGATATGCACGCGCCTTTCAGCTGGTCCACGATGCGATCGGGGCCGGGGATATCTATCAGGCCAACCTGACGTTCCCCATTGATCTGACGGTCCAAGGCGACAGCGCCGCGCTTTATGCCGCACTGGCAGCAGGCCAGCCCGTTGGTCACGGGGCGTTGGTGCTGCAGGATGGTCTGCCCGATCTGCTCAGCCGTTCGCCCGAGCTGTTCTTTCGCACCGATGCTGATCGGATGATCGAAACCCGCCCGATGAAGGGCACGCAGCCGCGCAGCGAAGACATGGCCGAGGATGCGCGCCGCCGCGATTTCCTGTCGGTTGACGACAAGAACCGCGCCGAAAACCTCATGATCGTCGACCTTCTGCGCAATGATATCAGCCGCGTCGCTTTGCCGGGGTCGGTGAAGGTGCCCGAGCTGTTCAAGGTCGAAACATATGCAACCGTGCATCAGATGATCTCGCTGGTGCAGGCACAGCTGCATCTTGGGGCAGAACTTTCCGATATCCTAAACGCGTTATTTCCCTGCGGCTCGATCACAGGCGCGCCCAAAATTCGCGCGATGGAGATCTTGACCGATCTCGAACCCTGGCCACGCGATATCTATTGTGGTGCTATCGGTTGGGCCGCGCCAGACGGGCGATCCGAGTTCAACGTGGCTATTCGCACGCTGATGGTCGACGGCAACAAGGCCACGCTGAATGTGGGTGGGGGCGTCGTTTGGGACAGCACTGCCCCATCCGAATATGAGGAAGCGCTATGGAAGGCACGTTTCGCCCACCAGCTGACCCTGACTTCCGTCTGATCGAAACGCTGGCATTCCGGCCAGAGAGCGGGTTTGTGCGTGTTGGAAAACATCTGGCCCGGATGGAGCGTTCGGCACGGGCATTGGGGCTT
This sequence comes from Ruegeria sp. CDSC025, assembly GCF_059610805.1. NCBI lineage: Bacteria > Pseudomonadati > Pseudomonadota > Alphaproteobacteria > Rhodobacterales > Roseobacteraceae > Ruegeria > Ruegeria sp. CDSC025. The sequence continues at coordinate 81,772 of NZ_JBXWOJ010000005.1, forward strand.
CCTTTCGATGCAGGGCGCGCGATTGCAACGCTTGACCAAGTTGCGGGTTCAATCTCGTTGCGCTGTCGATTGACGATGGACATCAGTGGCGGGTTTGGCGTGACAACTGGTGCACTGGCGGATAACCCGTCCGTCTGGCGGGTCGCAGTTTCCAATACGAGGCTTGCCGCCTCTGATATCTGGTTGCAGCACAAGACGACGCAGCGCGATGTTTATGACCGGGCCCGGGCGGCACTGCCCGAGGGCGTAGATGAGTGGCTGTTTCTGAATGAGCGTGACGAAGTGTGCGAGGGCACCATCACTAACATCTTTCTGGGCATGCCCGATGGTCGTTGCCTGACGCCGCCCTTGTCCTCCGGTTTGCTTCCCGGGATCTTGCGCGAAGACTTGCTGGAAAATAATAAAGTCAGCGAGGCGGTGCTGACCATGACCAACCTGCAAAGCGCGGAAAGGTTCTGGATGGGCAATTCCTTGCGAGGCCTGATCTGGGCAGAATTGGCGGTACTGTGAACAGGCAAACCGATTGGGCTGAAGCCGCAGCATCTTCCCGTTGGTTGCGACTGGAATTCGGTTTGTTCTTCGTCGCCATACCTGTGCTGATCGCCGTACTTTTCCCGCCAAACTGGATGTTTCCATCGCTGTTTACCTTTACGGCCATCGGGATCGTGTTGTTGCATTTCACGCACGGATTTGCTTGGGCTGAATTGCGATATAACTGGCGCAACTGGTCCTGGCCCGAAGTCGCCGGCTTTGCTGTGGGAATGACACTGTTTTGTGTTGCGCTAGTACGACTGACCCGTCCCGAAGCTGCCTTTTTCCTGTTGCACAACCAACCCGAGCTGCTGGCGATGATTTGGGTGTTTTACCCATTCGTTTCCGCCCTGCCGCAAGAGCTGCTGTTCCGGTCGCTGTTCTTTCGTCGTTACCACGCGATCCTGCCCAATGGACGCACAGCTTATCTGCTGAATGCATCGCTCTTCTCGCTTGCGCATTTGATGTATTGGAGCTGGATCGTAGCTCTGATGACATTTGCCGGAGGGTTGCTGTTCACCTGGGCCTATCGCAAACGCGGATCGTTTTTCTATGCGGTTCTGCTGCATGCCATCGCGGGGAACATCATCTTTGCGGTGGGTCTGGGCATCTATTTCTACTCAGGCAACGTGCAAAGGCCGTTTTGACGGTGCGACTTGCCTTGACTTTCCCAGTCTGACGCGGTGTATCGGCCCGACCAATTCTGCGCCCGAAGGGATATGATCCATGCACGCCTATCGCAGCCACACCTGCGCCGCTCTGACCGCCGCCAATGTCGGTGAAACCGTTCGCCTGTCTGGCTGGGTGCATCGGGTCCGAGATCACGGCGGCGTTCTATTCATCGACCTTCGCGATCATTTCGGCGTCACACAGGTTTTGTGCGACGGCGACAGCGCGGCATTCGCCGAACTGGAAAAAGTCCGCTCGGAATGGTGTATCCGTATCGATGGCACAGTCAAAGCGCGCGCCGCCGATCTGGTGAACGCGAAATTGCCCACGGGCGAGATCGAAGTTTACGTGCGCGAGTTGGAAGTACTGGGCGCCGCTGACGAGCTGCCGCTGATGGTGTTCGGCGATCAGGAATACCCTGAGGAAACGCGCCTGCGCTATCGCTATCTGGACCTGCGCCGCGAAGTGATGCAGCAGAATATGACCTTGCGCTCGGACGTTGTTGCCTCGATGCGCCGCCGGATGTGGGATCAGGGCTTCCGCGAGTATCAGACGCCGATTATCACCGCATCGTCGCCTGAAGGCGCGCGTGACTTCCTTGTGCCGTCGCGTTTGCACCCGGGCAAGTTCTACGCGCTGCCGCAGGCCCCACAGCAGTTCAAACAGCTGATCATGGTGTCGGGCTTCGACAAGTATTTCCAGATTGCGCCCTGTTTCCGCGACGAAGATCCGCGTGCCGACCGCTCACCCACCGATTTCTACCAGCTTGACCTTGAGATGTCGTTTGTTGAGCAGCAAGACGTATTCGACACGATTCAGCCCGTTCTGACCGGCGTGTTCGAAGAGTTCGGCGGCGGCCGTAAAGTCGATCAGGACTGGCCGCAGATTTCCTACAAGGACGCGGCCCTGTGGTATGGCAGCGACAAGCCCGACCTGCGGAATCCTATTAAAATGCAAGTGGTCTCCGACCACTTCCGCGGGTCTGGCTTCGCGATTTTCGCGAAGCTGTTGGAGCAGGATGGCACCGAAATTCGCGCCATACCAGCGCCCACAGGCGGCAGCCGCAAGTTCTGCGATCGCATGAACGCCTTTGCCCAGAAAGAGGGTCTGCCCGGTATGGGCTATATCTTCTGGCGCGATCAGGGTGAAGGGATGGAGGCCGCTGGTCCACTGGCCAAAAACATTGGCCCTGAACGGACCGAGGCGATCCGCCAGCAGTTGGGTCTGGGCGTCGGAGACGCGGCGTTCTTCCTGGGTGGCAAACCGAAAGCCTTTGAAAAGGTGGCCGGCAGGGCGCGCGATGTGATCGGTGATGAACTGAACCTGACCGAGAAAGACCGCTTTGCCTTTGCCTGGATCGTCGATTTTCCGATCTATGAGCAAGACGAAGAAACCGGTGCGATCGACTTTGAACACAACCCCTTCTCGATGCCGCAGGGCGGGATGGAGGCGCTGCAGGGTAATCCTCTTGACGTGCGCGGTTATCAATATGACCTGGCCTGTAACGGATACGAGCTGGTCTCGGGCGCGATCCGGAACCACAAGCCCGAGATCATGCTGAAGGCTTTTGAGCTGGCTGGCTACGGCGCGGATGAGGTGAAATCCCGCTTTGGCGCGCTGTTCAACGCCTTCCACTATGGCGCCCCGCCGCACGGTGGCTGTGCAGCTGGTATCGACCGGATCGTGATGCTTTTGGCCGATGAAGCCAATATCCGCGAAGTCATGATGTTCCCGATGAACCAGCGTGCCGAGGATCTGATGATGCAGGCACCGTCCGACCCGGCCTCGGACCAGCTGATGGAGTTGGGCCTGCGGATTATCCCTCAGGACTGATAGAAAACCCGCCACAGTCGCCTGTGGCGGTTTTTTCTGTTTTCAACCCATTCCCAATTCGCTGTTAGCGGGTTTACAGGAAATGGTCCTTTTTCCTCTCGCGGCTGTTCCGAATGTCACGCGCGCTGACGCGTGTCTGTCTGTATGCCCACAGACAAAGGAGCGATGCGGTAATTAGATATGCGGTTGTCACTTCAGATAGCCTCGCGCTGTTCCAGACGGGCCTGCACTATTCCCGCAACCTGGGCTGTCAGAGCGGTGATGGGCATACCTGCGGCGCGTGAGGCTGCCAACTGCTGGGCGGCTTCGGCCAGAACCGTATCTTCAGCATCACGGGCAACGCCGCGCAGGAATTGGGCCGCATAGTCCAGTGACCAATGGTCATTCGGTCCGGCCAGAACATCTGCGATATGTGCCATGTCGTCCTGATAGGCCATAGGATCGGGGCATATCACCTCATCCTGAACGGCGTGGAGTGTGCAGGGGCGGCGGTCTTCAGGTAGACAATTCAGAATAGACGACTGGAAATAGGACAGTGAGTTAAGCGGTTTGGCAAGAAACCCGTCCGCGCCAACCTCTGTCGCAAGGGTTTCTGAATTGTCGTCTCCTGACATGCCCAGGATCGCTCCGATCCGGGGCGTAGTCATGGCCAATTCGGCAATCAGATCAGCACCAGAGCCATCTGGCAGCCCCATATCCACCAAGATCACCGAAGGTCGATAGATCTGAAGATGGCGCCGGGCGGACTTCAGGCAATCGGCCCGCCTGATCCGCGCACCCGAATGCAAACACATTAACCGGATAGCGTCGCAGGCATAGCGGCTGTCTTCAACAACCAAAATGGTTTGTCCCAGCAGCGGCCGCGTGGCCGTTGGCTGTGCGGGTGCGGTAAAGGGGCTCGAATCGTCCATGGCAGAACTCCTATTCAGCAGATGCTTCACGCTAGGAACTTCTGGCTAACACGGGGTTAACGGCAATTTGGCGCACTTGTCCTTTGCCTGATCTGTCCCCATAACCGCTGCAACTCAGAAGGTAGGAGAGTTCCATGATTGGCCGCTTAAACCACGTTGCCATTGCCGTCCCTGATCTTATGGCGGCGTCTGAACAGTACCGCAGCGCTTTAGGTGCCAAGGTTGGCACGCCGCAGGATGAACCTGATCACGGCGTTACTGTGGTGTTCATTGAATTGCCCAACACCAAGATCGAGTTGCTTTATCCTTTGGGCGATGACAGCCCGATCAACGGTTTTCTAGAGAAGAACCCCGCCGGCGGAATCCATCATGTCTGCTATGAGGTGGAGGATATCATTGCCGCGCGTGATCACCTGAAAGAAACCGGCGCCCGGGTGCTGGGTAGCGGTGAACCCAAGATCGGCGCGCACGGGAAACCGGTTCTTTTCCTGCATCCCAAAGATTTCAACGGTTGTCTGGTCGAGTTGGAACAAGTATAAACACCGGAGGTGTACACATGACGATCACTGCAGGACTGGTTCTGTTTGCCGTCATCTGGTTCATGACGCTTTTGGTGATTCTGCCGATCCGCATCAAGACCCAGGGTGATTTGGGCGAGGTCGTTCCCGGCACCCATTCAGGGGCCCCGGAAGTGCATCACATGAAGAAAAAGCTATGGATCACCACCGGGGTGTCGGTCATGCTCTGGGCTATCATTGCAGGGATTATTATTTCGGGCGTGATTTCGGTACGGGATTTCGATTGGCTAAATCAAATGGAGCCGCGAAACTAGGCGTCAGGGCGTTGGCCCTGACAGCTTATGAAAGATATGCGTGAATGTAGCAGCTCCGATAATCGGGATCACAAGGTTCACCAGCGGAATAGACAGTGGGATGGCCATCAATGTGCCCGCAAGCCAAATTGTTGACGAATGTTGTGCCCGCAGTTTTCGCGCGCCCTCACGCCCGATACGGCGCATGGCTGCCAGCGTAAAATACTCACGCCCCAGCAGAAATCCGTTCATCGCCCAAAAGATAAACGGGGCCAGTGGCGTGAAGATCGCATAAAGGATCAGCGCCAGAAGGTTGGCCAGGATCAACACGCCCATAAAGCCAAGCGCGTCAGTGATCGCATCGCCTATCGGGATGCGTGGAACCGCGGGCAGGCTCGGATAATGCCTGTCCTCTACAGCTTGCGCGACATCGTCCAGAAACACAGACGTGATGGCTGAGGCGACGGGAATCATCAGAAACACTGGCAGGATCAGCACCAGGAAAATGCCGGAATAGCTGAGGACGTCATTCAGCCAGGGAACTGCACCAATGAATGGGAGCGATATCTCGTCCCCTGACAGCCGGTTGATCAGCCAAATTGCACCGGCGCAGGCTGCGATCAGCATCAGGATGGTCAGGCCGATACCTCGCAGCAGAACCCCGCGGAATTTCGGGTCTCCGATCTGACCAAGCGCTGAAAAAAAGGCGTTGAGGATGATCATTCTGTGACCCATTCGGTCAGGGCATCAACATCCGGGCGGGGGCGTTCGGGCGGGGTCGAGCCCTCGGTCGCGATATGGATCAGACCGGCAACCCGTTCGTTATCCTGCAATTCAAACGCCTTGCGACAGAATTCCGGATCGTGGGTTTGCCAGCCAGACAACCAATTCGCGCCCCATCCTGCGGTCAAAGCAGCGTTCAGCAAAGCAAGGCAAACAGCCCCGGCAGAATAGGTCTGCTCGATGGCTGGAATCTTTTCCGAAGGCTTCTGAACCTCGATCACAGCGACGGCGAGATGGCCTAAATCGAACTGCCCGCGCGCTTTTTCAATGTCTTGAGGGGATTTGCCAAGCGCCTCACCGCATTCCTGCGTTAGCCCTGACAGGCGCCCCATTGCGCCTTTTTCAAGCACGATGAACCGCCAGGGTTCCAGTTTTCCGTGATCCGGGCTGCGGGCTGCTGCGGTCAGCAGGGGCATCAGCTGCTCACGGTCGGGGGCTGGTTCAATCAACGTTTTGGCTGGGCGCGATCGACGGGTCTGCAGAAACTCAAAAGCGGCCGGATTCTTCAAGGACATATGTTAACTTCCTTTACATAGGCTGTCTGTATCTGGTTGAACGTCTGGCGAGTTTCAAGTGCAATCGGCTGGACCAGTTGGATCAATTTCATTCCCCGCCCAACCGTGCAAGGGTCTTTGTTAACAGAAGGTGCCAATGGGAAAACCGAAACTAAGAAATCTTCCAGACCTGAGCGACCGTGTTGCACCGAATGCTGAGATTGCGGTCAGGGTTACCCCGAAAGCCGCAGCAGACAGGATTTTGGTTCGGGACGGAACGATCAGAATATATATCACTGCACCGCCCGAAAACGGCAGGGCAAATGAAGCCACACGTGAGCTTCTGGCGGTGGCGCTGGGGGTTGCTCCGTCCGCACTGATCCTGAAGCGCGGCCAGACATCGCGCGAGAAAGTCTTTGTGTGTCAGGCCTGATCGGGGGTTTCGCGAATTTGGTAAACACCTTCGGGCAGATCCAGTGCCGCAGCCAGATCACGAACCTGTTCGGGCGAAAGCGTAATCTTCTGAACCTGGTCAGTGCGCGGATCCAGTTGTTCCAGCGTTACGCATTCTGCAAAATTGTTAATAACCACATCCTCGTTCAAAGGCTTTTCGCCTTCGTCCACCAGGGTTATGACCGTCGAGTCGAATTCATGCTCAATCGAAAACATGTGTCCAGCTTGCCGGGCGGAACATTGCAATGCAACCCGTTCTTGGGAAATCGTCCGGTGGCGAACCGCCTTGTGTCGGGCTATGTTCGACGAAAAGGCATGACCGGACCAAAGGAAATAGTATGCGTCGCCTGATCTTGATGATATTTGGTCTGGTTCTGTCGGCCTGTGACACCGGTTCGTTACGCGTTCAGCCGGTAGAGGAATGGCAACAACCTTCAACTGATTTTCAGGTCGATGTGCTGACCTTTCGCGAAATCAGTCAAAGGGTCGGGGATGTGGCGCGCGCAGAGTGCAAGCGGCGCAGTAATGTCAGCAACTGCGATTTTTCGATCGTGGTTGATCTGAACCCTCGCGCACCAGCAAATGCTTTTCAAACCTTGGATGACGACAATCAACCAGTCATAATCTTCACCCGCGCGATGATTCAATCGGTGGAAAACGCCGATGAACTGGCCTTTGTGATGGGGCATGAATCTGCTCATCACATCCTGCGCCATATTCCCCGCCAGTCCGAAAACTCACGGGAAAGTGCCGCGATTTTTGGCGAGCTTGCACGCATAGCGGGGGCAAATGACGCCGATCTTGAACAGGCGCAGAAGCTGGGCGCGCAGGTGGGTGCCCAGATTTATGTCAAGGACTTTGAACTGGAAGCGGACCGGTTGGGAACGATCATCACGCACCGGGCAGGTTATAATCCCTTGTTAGGAGCCCGCTATTTTGCCCGAATTCTTGACCCGGGCGATCGTTTTCTAGGCACCCATCCACCGAATGCTCAGCGCGTCGAAATTGTTTTGGAAACCTCGCGGCAGCTTGGGCTGACACAATGACGGGACTGAAACGGTTGGGGGTTGTCTTGACGGACCGCGGATCGAAATATGCGGTGTCCGGCGCTTTGGTCAGTTCCCGTGACGAGGTGGCAGCTGTCCTGCAGGACCTGAAATCTGACAAAAGCTATGCCAAGGCCACGCACAATACCTGGGCCGCAATCCTGCCTACTGGTGCGCTCAAGGCGGATGACGGGGAAAGCGGTGCCGGAATGGTGATTCTGCGCATGCTGGAAAGGGCCGAACTGAGCGGTCATATCGTCATTGTCACTCGATGGTATGGCGGAAAAAAGCTGGGCGGTGATCGATTTCGCCGGGTTCAGGATGCAACACGGGCTTATCTGGACGAACTGGAATTGGGACTTTGACCTGCGTCAAGGCTTGGGCTGTTTCGTATTGCTAGTCTGATCGGACAAAGCGAAACGGAAAGGAATGCCAATGCCCGATCGCGAAACGCTTAGGCATCATGCTGGTCTTGTTGACCGTATGGCTGGCAAGCTGGGGGTGGATCTGCAGGAATCTGCAATCGCTGGACATATATCGGTGGATCAGATTACCGATGCGGTTCTGCGATGCACCGATTGCCCGAACCCGGGCCATTGCCAATCATTTTTGAATCAACCGGTTCTGGCAACGCAGACACCCGAATATTGCCGGAACCAGGATTTGTTAAGCAAGTTGATCCCTTAGGGGGGCCGCAATGCCGCGCCTTGGACACCTCATGACCCATTTGCGCCTTGTGTTGAGGATGGGGCAAGCGACGGGTAGGGATATTGTACGGGCCCACAATAAAGGTCGGCTAAGTCAGGAAGACTGGGCTGAAATGATCCGCCTGTGTCAGGGATGTGGCTGGGCGGCTGCCTGCCCGGATTGGATGGAAAGACATCCAGATATTGCAGGAGCACCGCAAACCTGCCCGAACAAACATCAATTCGCCGCGTTGAAAGCAATACAAATGCAGGAATTGGGATGAAACACGCTGTACTGGGCGACGTGGAAAAGCACTTTTGGCTAACTCGATCCGTGGCCCGATGCCTTAAGATCTCGTTGACCGAAGCCATGTCCGACGGGCGGTTGAGCCCGGATGAATACGCCGAGATGGTAACGCGTTGCCGGGCCTCGGACTGTCACGAGAAATGCACGATATGGCTGGCCGTACAGCAATCTGATCCCCGTTCAGCGCCCGGGTTCTGCGTAAATAGCCATGTTTTCAACCGGCTGAAGTGATCAGATCTTGGAATGTGTCCCGTCGCAAAACGGTGGGCTAGCGCAGTTTTTGCAGCCGCAGAAGAACAGTTTCTTGCTGGTATCAGCCGTGAACTTGACCGGTTCAAAGCCGGTTCCTTTGTGAGATCCATCACAAAATGGCTGCCGATTGGACCGGCCGCACGAGCACCAGAAATAGCTTTTTCCTTCGGTTACTTCGATTGGATAGGGCGCTTTTTGCGCAATGACTGGACCTTCTGGCATCTGATTTCTCCGTTCGCTGACTTTCCCCAGTCTATCGCCTGAACAGATGTGCCGAAAGCAGAAGCTGCCACGCGGCACCCATTCCATGGGCAATCCCCCCGGCATGGTTTTGCCTGCTTTCGCAAACGCGCTGTTGATTTTATTGCAAAATTAGCAACCACACCGTATTGTGAAGTCGGCCCCATGTTCAGGGCAATAACAGAAATTAATTAGAGGAATGACGGACATGAAACTCAAATTTGCTGCCGTTAGTGCGTTTGCCCTGGTTCTGGCTGCTTGCTCGCAACAGGAAGAGCCGACACCGGTATACATTACCCCAGATTATGACAAATACGGCACGCCGAGCTGCCCGGCAGGGACAGATCTGGCGACGACCGAAGCAGGTCAGACCGTATGTAATCCGACTGCTCAATAAGATTTTCGCGGGCGGATTCCGACATAGCCGCCCGCACAATCGAACAAAAAAGCCGCCCTATGGGTGGCTTTTTTATTGCCTGTCATACGGTGTTCGGGTTTCTGTTTGACCTATTGAATTACCGAGGTCGCATGAGAAAACTTGTCACCCATCTAAAGGACCGCATCCGCTGGAGCTGGCAGGGATTGGCTGCCACTTGGCACGGTGAATACTCGTTCCGCGCTTGGGTCTGCGCTAATCTTGTTTCTGCGGGTCTGGCCCTGTGGCTGCCCCTGAGCGATGGCGTTCGGGCTCTGATACTGGTGATCGGTCTGTTGGTTCTGGTGGCCGAACTGTTCAATACGGCGATCGAACGGGCGGTGGATCATACTTCGACCGAACACAGTTTATTGGCCGGGCAAGCTAAAGACGCCGCCAGCGCTGCGGTGGCACTGACTGCTTTGGCTGGCGGATTGGCCTGGGTTATCGGGCTGTTGAGCCTTTTCTGACTGCCGCTGGGTCGGTCAATTCAGTTAGTTGTGGTTAGCGCAGCTTGCCCCATAGATCATATTCCCCGGCCTCGTCCACCTCGACCGAGACAATGTCGCCCGGCTTCAGGGCCTCAAACCCCTCGTCGATGAACAGATTGCCGTCGATCTCGGGCGCATCAGCTGTGGTGCGACAGATCGCGGCCTCATCGTCGATATCATCCACGATGACTTGCAGGGTATGGCCGACCTTGGCGGCCAGTTTGGCCTCGGAAATCGCCTGAGCCTTTTCCATGAACCTTTCCCATCGGTCTTGTTTGACATCGGCGGGCACATGGTCAGGAAGGTCGTTGGACCGGGCTCCTTCGACGTTCTCGTACTGAAAGCAGCCGACGCGATCCAGTTGCGCCTCGTCCATCCAGTCCAGAAGGGTTTGGAACTCAGCCTCGGTCTCGCCGGGATAGCCCACGATAAAGGTGGATCGCAGAGTGATGTCAGGACAGGTCGCGCGCCAGGCGGCGATCTCGTCCAATGTTCTGGCAGCTGCAGCTGGGCGGGCCATTCGTTTCAAAACATCCGGATGTGCGTGTTGAAAAGGGATATCCAGATAGGGCAGCACGTTGCTGCCCGGATCCGCCATCAGCGGGATCAGTTCACGTACATGCGGGTAGGGATATACATAGTGCAGACGAATCCAGGCATCCAACTGACCCAATTCACGCGCCAGATCGGTGATATGGCTGCGGACCTCACGGTCTTTCCAGGGATTCACGTCATACTTCCGGTCCAACCCATAGGCCGACGTGTCCTGAGAGATCACGAGCAATTCGCGCACACCGTTATCGACCAGCTTTTCCGCCTCGCGCAGAACAGCATGCGCCGGACGGCTGGCCAGTTTGCCGCGCATGTCCGGGATGATGCAGAACTTGCATTTGTGGTTACAGCCCTCGGATATCTTGAGATAGCTATAGTGGCGCGGCGTCAGTTGAACGTTGGCCGCAGGCAGCAGATCCACGAAAGGGTCGGGATCAGGCGGCACGGCCTTGTGTACCGCGTCCAGCACCTGCTCGTACTGATGTGGTCCGGTGACGGCCATGATACGGGGGTGATGCTCGCGGATGTAATCGGGTTCGGCCCCCAGGCATCCGGTTACGATAACCTTGCCGTTTTCCACCAAAGCCTCGCCGATGGCATCCAGAGACTCCGCCTTGGCGCTGTCCAGAAATCCGCAGGTATTCACAATCACGGCATCCGCGCCTGAATAGTCCGGCGAGATGCCGTATCCTTCGGCCCTCAGGCGCGTCAGAATCCGCTCGCTGTCGACCAAAGCCTTGGGGCAACCCAGCGATACCATGCCGATGGTCGGCTGGTTCGGACGTGGTGTATCAGTGATCCGGGCAGCAGGTGCCAGGTCGGGGCGGAGGTTTGGCGGGTTTGTGGTCATGGCGCGGCATATAGTGGGGAAAGCTTCCCCTTGCAAATGCGCTGCCGTCTTTGAATGATCTTTTTATAGCGTGCCAAATAAGTCGGAGAGCAGAAAATGAAATGGCTAATGCGCATCCTGTTCCTTTTGGTGGCTGTGGTCGGTCTTGTCATCGGCGCATTGCTGCTGATGCCGGGCGACAAGTTGGCGACCATTCTGGCCGAGCAGGTCAAGGCACAAACCGGGCGTGATCTGAAACTGTCGGGGGGCGTTAAGCTGTCCTTCTGGCCAGTGCTGGGCATGGAAACCGGGGCGGTTTCCTTCGGAAATGCCTCGTGGGCGGGATCTGAGCCGATGCTGAGCGCCGAAAGCCTGGCGGTTGGGGTCGATACCTTGGCCATTTTGTCCGGCGATGTGCTGATCAAACGGATTATTGCCGAGAATCCGACCCTCAGACTTGAACTGTCAGACGGGCGCGGAAACTGGGAGTTTGACACGGCCGTCGCCCCGACAGCCAGCGGCACGGGTGGATCAAAACCGGCCGATGCATCGCGTGCCGTGACACTGGAGCATCTGAAACTGACTCAGGCGCGTCTGATCTTTGTTGAAAATGGATCGGCCCGATTTGATGTCGCAGATGTGGATTTGTCTGCCAGTTGGCCAGCAGTCTCGGCCCCCATGGTTCTGGATGCACAAATGCCGGTTCCGGGCGGTGAGGCCCGCGTGGATATCAAGATACCCGACTTGCCGGCTTATGCCACGGGCGCGGCATCCGAGATTGAACTTGCACTTGCGGCCCCTGGTGGTGACATCGGATTTGACGGGCGCGTCAACCTTGCCGGAGAGATGGACGGCAAGCTGCAGTTGAAAACCAAAGACACGGAAAAAATGCTGGCCGCGTTTGGTCAGGAGGGCGTTGGAGTGCCGCACGGGTTGGGCCGCGCTGCGAATGTGTCGGGGCAGATGACTTATACCAGAGATGGCCGCATATCTGTGCGCGATCTGGTGGCTTCACTCGACAGTAACCGTTTTACAGGCGAAGTTGATATTGTCATTTCCAACCCGCCACAGATCACCGCTCGGTTGGATGCCAGTGATCTTGATCTTTCTCGCTATAATCAAAGTGATCAGACGGTCTCGTCCAGTTCAGGCGGTTCCGGCGCGGGTGCTGCCTCGGAGGGGTGGTCAAGGGAACCGATCGACGCCTCGGCGCTGGCTTTGGCCAATGGTGAAATTCGACTGACAGCCAAATCTATCGCGCTGCCCGAGCTGACGCTTGGCCCCAGCGACCTGACAATGCGGCTGGACCGGTCTCGGGCTGCATTGGAGATGAACCCGGCAACCTTGTTTTCCGGAACGCTGAACGGGCAGGTGGTGGCCAATAATCGGAATGGGTTGTCCGTTGGCGGCAAGATAAAGGCCAAGGGCATTGACCTCAAACAAGCTCTGACAGCCTTGGTCGGGGTCGAGCGGCTGTCCGGGACCGGGTCAGGATCATTCGAGTTTCTGGGCGTTGGCCAGAACGAGAATCAGATCATGCGTTCTCTCAGGGGTAAGGGCCGCTTGGATGTAGGAAAGGGGTTGATATCGGGCTTTGACCTTGATCGTCTCATGGGACGAGGCAAAGGATCGGGTGGCACCACCGTGTTCAACAGCCTGACGGGTAGCTTCACCATTGATCAGGGCGTTTTGCAGAACAACGATTTGTTGATGTCGCTGGACAATTTCCGCGCGGATGGCAAAGGAAAAGTCGGGATCGGAGCGCGCAATATCGACTATCTGTTCACGCCGGTCGCTCTGCGTGCGAATTCGGGAGAGGGCCTGTCGGTTCCGGTGCGTATCGTTGGACCATGGAGCAATCCGTCGATCAAGCCGGACCTGACCAAGGTGATCGAAGCGGCCGCCGGAGGAAAGGTCAAAGAGCTTGAGGATGATGTCAAAAAGAAAGTCATCGACAAGATAGGCGGCGATACCGGTACGGCCGGGACTGACGGGGACAGCGTCGAGGATGCGCTGAAGAACAAGCTTGAGGACGAGGCCAAGAAAGGACTGCTTAAGCTGTTTGGCGGAAATTGAAGTGTCGGGGCCAGCGCCCCGACACCAACGCTCAGATGGTCTGGTCGTAATCTCCGACACCCGGTTCGGTTCGGATAACCGCGTCGATATCCGCAAAAATGGCACGCATCTCTTCTTCGCTTTCGCTGCTTTCGCAGACGACCACCAGATTGGGCGTATTCGACGAGGCGCGGACCAACCCCCAGCTGCCATTGTCCAGAATGACTCGGGCACCGTTGACAGTGACCACTTCTTTGATCGGGCGACCTGCTAGCGTCTCTCCGGCCTCGGATTTGGCGACCAGCTTTGCGACCAAACGGTCGAGTATGTCGTATTTTTCGATATCCGCTGCATAGGGGGACATGGTCGGTGTCGACCATGTTTTCGGTAGTGCCTTTCGCAGGTCGGACATGCTTTGGTCCGGGTTGCGGTCCATCAGTTTACAGATCTCAACCGCGACGCGCATGCCGCAATCATAGCCACGGCCAATCGGTTCGGCCAAAAAGTAATGCCCCGACTTTTCGAACCCAGCCAGCGCGTTGATCTCTTTGACTCGCCGCTTCATGTGGCTGTGGCCGGTTTTCCAATAATCTGCCTTGACCCCGCGGGCCTTCAACTCGGGGTCGCTGGCAAAAAGGCCGGTTGATTTCACGTCGGCGACAAAGGTGGCATTGGGGTAAATCTTGGCCAGATCGCGGGCCATGATCACGCCGACCTTATCAGCAAAAATCTCCTCCCCCTCGTCATCCACAACGCCACAGCGGTCACCGTCACCATCGAACCCCAGCGCCATGTCGGCACCGCTGGCTTTCACGGTATCGGACATGTCGTGCAGCATTTCCATCGCTTCTGGGTTCGGGTTGTAATGCGGGAAAGTATAGTCCAGCTGGTTATGGCTGGGCACGACTTCTACCCCCATGCGTTCAAAGATTTCCGGGGCAAAGGCGGATGCTGTGCCGTTCCCTGTGGCACAGACCACTTTGAGAGGTCGGGATATTCTGAAATCGCCGACCAGATCGTCGATATAGGCCTCTTTCACGCCATCAACGAATTCGTAGGACCCGCCAGGGTGGGTCTGCCCTTCGCCATTCAGAACAATGTCTCGCAGCTCTGACATCTCGTCCGGGCCATGGGTCAGGGGACGTTCGAACCCCATCTTGACCCCGGTCCAGCCATTTGGATTGTGGCTGGCCGTGACCATGGCCACGGCTGGAACGTCCAGATGGAACTGAGCGAAATAGGCCATCGGGCTAAGCGCCGGACCGATATCCTTTACCTGAATTCCCGCCTGCATCAGGCCCAGGATCAGGGCATTTTTGATGGCCAGAGAATAGTCACGATAATCATTGGCTACAGCAATCACGGGTTCAATCCCACGCTTGCGCATCTGTGTGCCCAGACCCAACCCCAGTGCGGTCATGCCCGGCAGGTTGATCTCTTCTGGATATTTCCAGCGGGCATCATATTCGCGAAAGCCGGTTGGCTTGATCATTGCGTCGCGCAGAAAGCTCCAGGTGTTCGGAGTCACCTCGGGGTTGGGTTTGGTCATGGGAATACTCTTGTTCAGATCTGGATAGGGTTGGCCTTGGCCAACGCATCAAAACGCATCAATGTATCGATGAGCTGCGGCATCTGGTCCAATGGGATCATATTAGGACCGTCGGAAGGTGCAGTATCAGGGTCCTGATGGGTTTCGATAAAAACCGCACCGATGCCAAGCGAAACCGCAGCGCGGGCCATCACAGGCGCGAATTCTCGCTGCCCACCAGTAGAACCACCTTTGCCGCCAGGCTGCTGTACCGAGTGTGTGGCATCCATTACGACCGGGTATCCCGTTTTGGCCATCTGCGGCAGGCCGCGCATGTCAGCGACCAACGTATTATATCCAAACGAAGTTCCGCGTTCTGTCAGCAGGATGTTTGTGTTCCCAGTGCTTTCGACCTTGCTCACGATGTTGCCCATCTCCCATGGGGCCAAAAACTGTCCTTTTTTGACATTAACCGCCTTGCCGGTTTCGCCAGCTGCGAGCAGCATATCTGTTTGTCGGCATAGAAAGGCAGGGATTTGCAGCACGTCCACAGCCTCGGCCGCAATCGCGCACTGGGCTTCGGTATGTACGTCAGTCAGCACTGGAATGCCCAAGGTTTTGCGGATGTCATCCAGAACCTTGAGCCCTGTGTCTATTCCCATACCACGCGCACCCGACAGCGAAGTTCGGTTCGCCTTGTCGTACGAGGCTTTAAAGACGTACTGCGCCCCGGCGGCGTCGCAGGCCTCTTTCATTTTTCCTGCGATCATTTGGGCATGATCGGCAGTTTCCAGTTGGCAGGGACCGGCGATGATCGTCAGCGGAAGATCATTGCCGACCGTGAGATCGGAGATTTTTACATGTTTCATGTGTCTTACGAGGATACCTGTTCACGAAGGACCGACGCGGTAAGCGAGATCATCAGGTAGATACCAGCAAACAACAGGAAAGCCAAAATCGTATTTTCGAACTTGCGCGGATAGCTGGGTTCCTGACTGGGAACAGGATTGACGGAAACCGTCAGATACCGAACCTGACGATTGGCTTCGGTCCTGGTTGTCTCCATATGCTGCATAGCTGATTGCAGGATCATATCCCTAGCGGCCAGATCGGCCTGTGCCATCTGAATCCGAACACTCAGCCTGGCCAGCGAATTCTCGCCGGCAGAGACATCCAGCATTTCGGCGTTCAATTCCTCCAGCACAACCGTAAGCCGTGCGATATCGGCCTGCGCGCCATCCACCTTGGCTTTGTTTGGGCGGCGATTGTCCAACAAGGCTGCAAGCTGCAGTTCTTTGTCCTGAATAAGCGTCTCGATTTCGTTTATGCGGCCCCGCAACCCGGCAATGACGCTTTCAGGGTCAAGGATTGCGCCTTGCAGCTGAAGCTCGATCAGGTCTTCCTGAGCTTTCTTGCGTTCTTCCTGAGCGCTTACAAACCCTTCCCGGGCATCTTTCATCTGGTCTTCGCGTTTCTTTTCGGTCAGCGCGTTTACCCGTTGCTCGGCATAGGAAATCAGTTCTCGGGAAAACGCGGCCGAAGTCTGGGGGTCAGGTGTCGCCACCTCCATCCGGATCAGGCCATCGGTCGGGTCATATCCGACCGTGATCATGCGTTTGTACAGCTTGTAAGCCTCTTCGAGACTGGCGTCCGGGGATAATCGCTGAATGGGGTCGATCCAGTCCTGTTTGAACACATCAGCGAAACCGGCCTCTGTGTCCAAAAGTTCAAGCGCATCTTTCGATTCCAGAAACTCCTGGGTGGCAACCGAATCCTGCGTGGTCGCAAATTGGGTCCCTGCCAGAAGCCCTCCGATAGAGCCTGCGCCCCCATCCGCCTGAAGGATCAGAAAGGCAGAGTTGCTGGCGTACATTGGGGTCGCGATCCGATAGAAATAGAGACCCACGACAAAGGTAGGTAGCAGGACAAAGGCCGCAAGCCGTGCAAACAGAGCGAACAGTTTGCGACGGCGGCGGCGGGCGATGTCCCTCTGAATCTGTCCGATTTCACGTTCACGCCGCTCGGCCGGGCTCATCTCGGGCCCGGGCAAGTTCTCTGGTGCATCTTTCACGGTCTGGGGCAGGTGGATCGTGATGCGATCATTCGTCTGCTCGTCCGAAGTTTTCTTTTCCGAGGCAAGGTTCAGCAGACTGGAGCGTTCAAACGGATCAATTCCCTTTTTGCGCAACAACCGAACTGCATCATAGTCCGAAGTCGCCGCAAGACCGTTTTTCTGGGCAAGACGACGTGCCACCCGCAGTTGGCGGCCGGTCAGTCCTTCGCGTTTGATAGCGTCGATCTCGGTCCCTACTGGCGGTTCATTTTCTGGGCCGGGCGCCTTTGTGGCCTGGCGAATACGCGAGATCGCGTCTTCGCGCGTTTCGGCATTTCCCGCAGACCGCCGTTTGCGGCGCCAGTTGTATTTATCAGCCCTGGGTTTGGTAGTCATATAACTGCTTTGCCTCTTCCAAGGTTTCGAACAAGTGAAGCTGACCATCCACTAATACCGCCGCCTGACGCGCGAATTTTTCAAGCAGGGCCGGGTTGTGAGAGACGATGACCAGTGTTGTTGTGCGCAGCCGTTCCTGCAGAATGTCGCCTGCCTTTTTGTTGAATTCAACATCCGTTGTGGCCGGCATCCCTTCGTCGATGAGGTACATGTCGAAATCCAGAGCCAGCATCAACGCGAATGTGAACCGCGACCGCATACCGGATGAATAGGTCGCCAGCGGTTGATTGAAATATTCACCCAGGCCACACAGCCAACTGCAATATGCCTCGACATAGTCCGGGTCCATACCATAGATCTTGGCGATATAGCGCGAGTTCTCCAGAGCCGACAGCTTGTTTGAAACTCCGCCGGTAAATCCCATCGGAAAAGAGACGCGGCAGGATTTGCGAATGACCCCTTCGTCGGGTTTCTCTAGTCCGGCCATCATGTTGATCAGGGTGGTTTTCCCGGTACCGTTCGGGGCCAGAATACCGATGGATGTGCCAAGTTCGACGCGAAAAGACACTCTGTCCAGAATCACCTTTCGGCGCGTCCCGGTCCAAAAGGACTTGCTGACATTTTCAAACTCAAGCATCCAAGGCCTGCGGGTTTATCTTGTTGTTGCGCCGTTCGGATCGGCGAAAGAACGGTACCTCTACGGCGCCATATAGGCCACATTATGTCGAATTATGAAACAAATGATCAATGCGTTCCGGGGGTCGTTTTTGGTAATGTGACTTTTGCATCTGTTGGCGTCTGGATGTGTGTTACCTATCTTGCTTTCAGAACACCAACCATCTGATGCGGCACTGATTGCGATCTCATGAACCCACTCGAAAAAGAAATAGAGGCCTGCCGTATTTGTGCCGACCGATTTGCGGCAACCGAAACCGCGCATGAACCAAGACCCATTGTCTGGTTCCGCAAAGACACGCCTATTTTGGTCTGTGGTCAGGCTCCGGGGGCACGTGTGCATGCGTCGGGTCGCCCTTTTACCGACCCTTCCGGTGATCGGCTTCGGGCGTGGTTGGGTGTTGATGAGGAGCTGTTTTATGACCGTTCACGTGTCTCGATCGTTCCAATGGCGTTTTGCTTTCCTGGCTATGATGCGCGCAAGGCAGATTTGCCTCCTCCGCCAGTATGCGGTCAGACTTGGCATGATCGGGTCATGGCGGATCTTGGGCCTGTGCCGTTGACCATTCTTGTCGGGGGGCACGCCCATAGATATCACCTGAAGTCACGTGGGTCAGTCACCGAAACCGTCCGCAACTGGCGGGACTATGCGCCGCGGGTCTTTGCCTTGCCTCATCCGTCCTGGCGGAATACGGCATGGATGAAGAAAAACCCGTGGTTCGAAGCCGATCTGTTGCCGGTTTTGCGTGCACGGGTGCAAGAGGTTCTGAATGACTGAGATTTCGGCTCTGGACGCCGCCCATGCCGCGGCTGAGGCCGCTCCGCAGGATGATGCGGCCCGTCTGCGTTTCTTTGAACGGCTGGCTGACAGTGAGCTGTTCCTGATGCTGACGGAAGAGGCAAAGAACGAGAATATTTCGCCCGAATTGTTCGACGTGGCAGATGGGCGTTTTGTGCTGGCTTTCGATCGCGAAGACCGGCTGGCCCGCTTCGCAGACCGCCCAGTGCCCTATGTTGCGCTGTCGGGGCGGGTTTTATCGTCTATGTTGTCGGGGCAGGGGATCGGGCTGGGGTTGAACCTTGAGGTTGCCCCGTCCTCGATGTTGATCCCGCCCGAGGCATTGGGCTGGTTGGTGGAAACTTTGCAGCATGGTCCAGAAGAGGTGCAACAGCACCTGTCCGAGTTCCTGGCTCCATCGGGGTTGCCCGACGAACTGCTGACAGCTTTGGACGCCAAGCTGGCTACGGCCATTGGGTTGGCGCAAGCCGCCTATCTGGTCAGCACCAAAACGGCTGAAGGTGGGTTCGGGCATTTGCTGGGTTTTGTCGATGCCGTCGAAGGGGCAGAGGCAGCTCTGGCCAAGGCCGCATCCGAAGCGCTTACCTTTTCCGGGGTCGAAGCTGGGGCAATGGACGTAGGTTTTTTCAAATCAAGTGACACGGCCGCAGCGTCTTTGGCGCGGGTGGGTTTGCGGTACGATCTGCCGCAGCCTGAGGCGCGTGTGAATGCGCATATCGCTCCTGGGCGCGATCCGGACAAACCGCCTTTGCTTAAGTAATGGCGGAATGGGGCTTCGCAGATTGATCCGCGAAGCCCGGTTTGTTTACTCGGCTGCCGGCTCCAGCTTGTCCTGTGTACGCGTTTCAAAGTCGCCGGCCTCGTGACGTTCGTGAAGCTGTGTATGCTTTTCGCCGAAGGCACGATTGACCATGCGACCGCGTTTCACGGCGGGACGGGCGTCAATCTCCTTGGCCCAGCGCATGACGTTCTTGTAGGATTCGACGTCCAGGAACTCGGCTGCGCTGTACAGGCGGCCAAGAACCAGTTGTCCGTACCAGGGCCAGATCGCGATATCGGCGATAGAGTAATCCTCGCCTGCGATATAGGTTTTCTCGGACAGCTCCCGATCCAGAACATCCAGCTGCCGCTTGGTTTCCATGGCAAAGCGATTGATGGGATATTCCCATTTCTCGGGCGCATAGGCGTAGAAATGGCCAAACCCGCCACCCAGATATGGTGCACTCCCCATTTGCCAGAAAACCCAGTTCATCACCTCTGTCCGTTCGGGCCCGGATTCGGGTAGGAAAGCGTTGAACCTTTCAGCCAGGTGAAACAGGATCGAGGCACTTTCGAACACGCGCACAGGTTTTTCACCGGACCGATCCCACAGGGCAGGGATCTTCGAGTTCGGGTTGGCCTCTACAAAGCCCGAACTAAACTGATCTCCCTCGCCGATGTTGATCAGCCAGGCGTTATACTCGGCCTCTTCATGGCCTAGCGCCAGAAGCTCTTCCAGCATGACGGTTACTTTTACCCCGTTCGGAGTGGCAAGCGAATAGAGCTGCAGAGGATGGCGCCCAGCAGGCAAATCCTTGTCATGAGTTGCCCCCGCAATCGGGCGGTTGATATTAGCGAATTGTCCGCCGTTTTGGCTGTCCCATGTCCAGACCATCGGGGGTGAATAGGTCGATTGCTCGCTCATTTCTTGCCTTTCTCAGCAAAGTTCGGGTGAATTATCCGTTCGCTTCAACAGCTAATATTGCAAAGGGCAAAGTCCAACCCTGCCCGTTGGGAAGATTTTGTAACATTCAGTGCAAAAGACTTCACGTTTTCTCATTCGATGTCACAGCGACGCGAGCGGGACTGCGTTCGATCGAGGAATCACCTATTCTCTGCACAGCCCCGTATTCCGGGCCGATCATCCATCCAATAAAAAAGGACCGCCCTTATGAAACGACTTGCCTGGACCTTAGCTGCGACCTTGGCATTTGCCATGCCTGCCCTTGCAGGTGATCAGTATGTGGACGGCACCGGCTATGCGGTGTCGGGATATGACGTAGTTGCCTATCGCAGTCTGGATCAGGTTGCTGTCGGTCAATCACAGCCCGAAGCCGTCCGCGGAAGGTCAGATATTACGGCCGAATACAACGGCGTTACCTGGGCATTCTCAACCGAAGAGAACCGGGACAAGTTCTTGGAAAACCCTGCTTATTATGCGCCGCAATATGACGGTCACTGCGCCTATGGCGTGTCACGCGGTGGCAAGGTGCCTGCGAACCCGAACCTGTGGCGGATTGTTGATGACAAGCTGTATCTGAACATTACCGATGTGGTTGTCGGGTTCTTTGAAGAAGATATTCCCGGCAATATCAATCTGGCTGAAGGAAACTGGCCGGGCATCGAGGCCGACGGGGCCTCCAGCAGCGTGATCCCGAAGTTTACCTCCGAAGGCCCGGTCGCAAACTGAGAGTTCTGCAACGGATGCAAAGCCCGGCATTGATTTGCCGGGCTTTTTGTTTGTCATCCGGCCAACCAGTACTCATCCTGCGTTTGCTGGTCGGCGTTGAATCTGATCCGCACGCTGCGGGCGCCCGGAAATTTCTTGGTCGCAAGCGCAACGGGTACGACAACTTCGCCAGTGCCCGCATCTTTGGACTGAAAGCTCAGAATCTCTGTCTTGACGCGCTTGGAGCCAGCGAGAACACTCGTCGGCAATGCGACGCGGTTAGCACCTTCGCAGACAGGTGCGGAAATGAAATAAGTCAGGTTGCGGCCATGCAAGCCGACAGCGTCCGGAATGTGGTCAGCATCTTGCAGGCGATCCGCATCTTGACTGTCCACCGGGGTGTCCTGCAAGTGGGGCAGCGCCGTATTCAGCATTGCACGACAGGCATCAATATCTTGGGTTTCCAGCTGAATAACGCGTTTGCGCAATCGGGGGCGGCGTGGTTTCCCCGCCGCCGAGCCCGCCAGACCTTTCCCAGCCAGCCCCTCGCTGCGCAGCAAATCATAGGCCGCCTTGGCGTTGGCCAAGGCCGCACCGTCTCCGCCATTCTTGTCGGGGTGGGCTTCGAATGCGATGTTGCGCCAGGCTTCTCGAATGTCATCTGAACTGGCGCTTTGAGCCAGACCAAGTGTGCCGAAGGCATTGGCGCGGGCACTAACCTTGTCAAAAGGTTCCATACTAAATTCACTCATAAACAAACTATACGGCCCCACAATGAATGGGCGGTTGCTAAAGTCAAATTTGTAACAGAATTGAACGGTTTATCGCGACAATGATTAAGGCTGCAGCTGGATTGTTCAAGTGGCCCAGTCAGACAGGGTAATCCCAACTTATTCCGCAAAAACACCCGGGGTTTTGGCCTCGGGTGCACAGTCTGAAACAAGCGGATATCAAGCGACGTTCTGAAGCTCGGCCTTTGGTGTGACGCCAAGGGCAAAGCACACATCCCGGGTCAGTTCCGGCCGGTTCAGGGTGTAAAAGTGGAGCTTGTCCACCCCGCCCTCGATCAGGTCTGAACAAAGTTCTGTGCACAATGCGGTGGCCAGCAGGTCTTCGCGGTCGTCACGAATGGCCTTCTCAAAGGCATTCTCGATCCAATCCGGAATATGTGTCCCGCATCTGCGGGCAAAGTTGCGCGCCCCTTTCCAGTTTTCGATCGGCAGGATGCCCGGAACGATGGGCTTGTCGATCCCTGCCTTTTCACAGGCATCGCGGAAACGGAAAAATGTCTCGGCCTCAAAGAAGAACTGAGTCAGGGCTTCGTCGGCCCCAGCGTCCAGCTTGGCCTTTAGCCAGTCGATATCGGCGGCAAAATCCTGTGCTTCCGGGTGTTTGTCCGGATAGGCGCCAACACGGATACTGAACATCTCGGTTTCTGCCAGTGCTTCGATCAATTCGACCGAGTCCGCGAACCCTTCCGGGTGCGGCGCGAACCGATCCTGACCCTTGGGCGGATCACCGCGCAAGGCGACGATGTTCTCCACGCCCGCCCGAGCAAAGGTATCTGCGATTTCCAGTGTTTCCTGACGTGACGCATCCACACAAGTCAGATGTGCAGCAACAGGCAGGCCAGAGGACTTGTGCAATGTGGCCACCGCATCGCGCGTCAGCTCGCGCGTGGTGCCCCCCGCGCCATAGGTGACAGAAACAAAGCGCGGTTCAAGCGGTGCCAGTGTTTGCACCGTATCCCAAAGGCGGAATGAAGCCTCAAGCGTCTGTGGCGGGAAAAATTCAAATGAAACTTCTGGTCTTGTCATCTCGGCCTCACGGGTGAAATCTCTGACCCTTGTGCCAGCTAACGCATTGTGAGACAAACTCATATTATTCAAGAACAACATGAGTTCCACGCAATGCATATCGAATTCCGCCACCTGCGTACGATCAAGGCGATCCATGAATGTGGCGGGCTTGCCCGTGCCGCAGATCAACTGAACATCACTCAATCCGCGTTGAGCCATCAAATCAAAGGCCTAGAGGATCAGGCCGGGGTCGAATTGTTCTTGCGCCGGTCCAAACCGATGAAACTTTCGGCGGCCGGTTTGCGGCTGTTACGCCTGGCCGAGCAGATCCTGCCGCAGGTCGAGGCGACACAGCAGGAGTTCTCTTCTTTGCGCGACGGGCGCACGGGCCGTATGCATATCGCCATTGAATGCCACGCCTGTTTTGAGTGGCTGTTCCCGGTGCTGGAATCCTTTCGTAAATCCTGGGGCGATGTGGATGTCGATATCCGCCCCGGCCTAGCCTTTGATGCCTTGCCGGCTTTGCAAAAAGAAGAGGTCGATCTGGTTGTTTCCTCGGACCCAGAAGATCTGCCCGGTGTCGAATTCATCGAACTCTTTGACTATGACGCGGTGTTTGTCGCGGCTTCGACACACCCGCTTGCCCAGAAAGAGTTCATTGAGGCCGAAGATTTTCGGGGCCAGACCCTGATTACCTATCCGGTCGAACGGACACGGTTGGATGTATTCAGCCAGCTGCTGATCCCTGCGCGGGTTGAACCGGCTGCGATCCGGCAGGTTGAGCTGACCGCAGTGATCCTGTTGCTGGTCGCGTCAAACCGGGGGATATCGGTGCTGCCGGACTGGGTTGTGCGTGAGGTGAAGTATAATTCCGACTATGTTACCCGCCCGCTGACCAAGGCGGGCATTGCACGTCGCCTTTATGCTGCAGTGCGCACCGAGGACCTTGAAAAACCCTTTGTGCAAGTGCTGATCAAGCTGGCCAAAACCGAGGCGCGCAAGCTGCAGGAGCAATAGGCACAAAACGCGGGTCTGCTATGCGTATCATTCCTCTTGGCAAGGGCGCATTGCCCCAGTATACGCGCGGT
This sequence comes from Ruegeria sp. CDSC025, assembly GCF_059610805.1. NCBI lineage: Bacteria > Pseudomonadati > Pseudomonadota > Alphaproteobacteria > Rhodobacterales > Roseobacteraceae > Ruegeria > Ruegeria sp. CDSC025. Next base: position 105,896 of record NZ_JBXWOJ010000005.1, read on the forward strand.
TTGACCGGACAGGAGCCTTTGGACAATGGTTGGCAGTGCAAACCTCAACATCATGATCAAAGCCGCGCGCAAAGCGGGGCGTTCACTGGTCAAGGATTTTCGTGAAGTCGAGAACCTTCAGGTGTCGATGAAAGGCGCCGGGGACTTTGTGTCCAAGGCAGACATTGCAGCCGAGGCGATCCTGAAAGAGGAACTGCTTGGCGCGCGCCCGACCTATGGCTGGCTGGCCGAAGAGGGCGGCGAGATTGCCGGTGAAGATCCCACCCGCCGCTGGATTGTGGATCCGCTGGATGGCACCACGAATTTTCTGCACGGCCTGCCGCACTGGGCGATCTCGATCGCGTTGGAACATAAAGGCAAAATTGTTGCCGGTGTGATCTATGACGCCGCCAAGGACGAGATGTTCTTTGCAGAAAATGGCGAAGGCGCATGGATGAACGACACCCGTATCCGCGTTTCGGGTCGTCACCGCATGATCGAGTCGATCTTTTCGACCGGGCTGCCTTTTGGCGGACGGTCTGACTTGCCTGCGACCCTGCAGGATCTGGCACGTCTGATGCCAGTCTGCGCCGGTGTACGTCGGTGGGGCGCAGCAGCGCTGGACATGGCTTATGTTGCTGCTGGCCGGTATGAAGGCTTTTGGGAACGCCGTCTGAATGCCTGGGATGTTGCCGCCGGGATCATCATCGTGAAAGAGGCCGGTGGCTTTGTGCAGGCTTTGAACCCGGAAGGTAACGTGCTGGAGGATGGCGAGGTCATCTGTTCCAACGAGCCCATCTTTGATCAGTTTTCCAAGGTCATCCGGGGCTGAGCCACCAACAGGCAGGTTAAGCAAGCGCGCCCGATTGAGGCGCGCTTTTTCGTTTCAGAGGGTCGCGCGCTGGGCTAGATCCGCCTCTTCAGCCAATCGTGCAGCGACTGAGGCGACTGCAAGATCCTGCAACCCGACCCCGGTTCCATCAAACAGAGTGATCTGATCGTCGCTTGTCCGACCGGGGTGGTCACCATTGATGACGGCGCCGATGGGCGCGATTGCATCCTCGGTCAAGGCGCCAAGGTTGATGGCATGTTGGGCCTCGCCGATTGTCACGGACTGGGCGACCTCGTCGGTAAAGACAGTCGCCGCAGCGACGAGATCCGCGTCAACCTCCTGTTTGCCTTTGGTGTCGGTGCCCATGCAAGCCAGATGTGTGCCGGGCTTGATCCAGTCTTTCATCAAGAGCGGCTCAAAAGCCGAGGTGATGGTGATGATCACATCCGCCTGTGCGCCCAGTTCCTGTTGGCTGACGGCCTCGAATTCCAACCCAACCTCAGTGGCCACAGCTGCAAGGCGGGGCAGCATGTCGGGATGCGGGTTCCAGGCAACGACCTTTTCGAAGTCGCGCTGTTCCGCCGCCGCCCGCAGCTGGAAAGTTGACTGATGTCCGGCCCCGACCATGCCAAGTACTCTTGCGTCTTGCCGCGCCAGATGCGCGATCGAAACCGCCGAAGAGGCCGCTGTGCGCACCGCTGTCAGGTAATTGCCCCCGACAAGCGCGGACAATCGCCCGGTATCGGGGTCGAACAGAAACACTGTGGATTGGTGGTTGGTCAGGCCCTTCGCCGCATTGCCCGGCCAGTATCCACCGGATTTGAGGCCCAGCACCTGACCGTCGCGGTCAAATCCCGATTTGAACCCATAGAGAGCGTCGGCATGGCCCAAAGCCTCGCGGATAACGGGAAAGTTCCACGCGCCACCTTTAGCCATCGCACCGAACACAGCCTGTACAGCGTCAAAGGCCTGCTGGCGTCCTACCAGTTTCTCGCACAGATCTTCGCCTACAATCAGCAGGCCGTCGCTTTTCATAACATCCCTCATCTCAATAGGCTTTCCCGCGGGCCGAGACCGGCCACAGGGCTTCGACTTTGCCGCCCCGTACGCCCACATACCAATCATGGACATTGCAGGTGGGGTCACAGTGGCCCGGCACCAACCGCAGCTTGTCATTGACCTTCAGTACGCCGTCTGGATCCCCGATAACCCCATGCTCGTCCGAGCACTTGAGGTATTCGACATCATCACGCCCGAACACAAAGGGCAGGCCGCTATCGACCGACTGCGCCTTGAGGCCGGCGTCGCAGATGGCCTTGTCTGCTTTGGCATGGCTCATGATGCTGGTCAGGATGAACAGCGCATTTTCCCATTCTCCCTGATCAATCCGCTGGCCGTTCTGATCCAGAATCCGCCCATAATCCGCGTCCATGAAGGCGTAAGAGCCGCATTGCAATTCGTTGTAAACGCCCGAGTTACTTTCGAAGTAATAGGAACCGGTGCCGCCGCCCGAAACCAGTTCGCACTCGATCCCTTCTGCTTTCAACCCGGCGACAGCGTCTTCGACCATGGCAATGGCAACATCCAGCTTCTCTTTACGGGCCTCATAGGTATCGAGATGTTGCATCGCACCCTGATAGGCCTGAATGCCGGTGAATTTCAGATTTGGCGCTGCTTGCACAGCTTTGGCAATCTCGATGACCGCCGGTGTCGTGGTTACACCACAGCGCCCTGCGCCGCAGTCGATCTCGATGAACACTTCCAGTTCTGTGCCGTGACGCGAAGCGGCAGCCGACAGGTCGGAGATATTGTCGATATCGTCCACGCAGACAATGATACGTGCGCCGAAATTGGGCAGCCGTGCCAGTCGGTCAAGCTTGGCCGGGTCGCGCACCTGGTTGGATACAAGGATGTCTGTAATGCCGCCACGGGCAAATACCTCGGCTTCTGACACTTTCTGACAGCAGACGCCGATCGAACCGCCCAACCGTTCCTGCAGCTTGGCCACATCGACCGATTTGTGCATCTTGCCATGAACACGATGGCGCATCCCATGGGCCTTTGCGAAATCGCCCATCTTTCGGATGTTGCTCTCTAGCGCGTCCAGATCAAGGATCAGGCAAGGCGTCTGTATCTCGCTTTCGTCCATGCCGATCGCGGCGGGGATGTCGAAGCCGACCTCGAGGTCTTCAAAATTTACGGTCTTGTTCATGTTGTTTCTCCTTACCCTTTCAGCCAGGGCAGTTTGTCCAGGTCTACATTGCCACCGGTCACGATGACCCCAATGCGCTTGCCTTGGAAAACCTCTGGGTTCTTCAAAATGGTTGCCAGAGGAACCGCCGAAGACGGCTCCATCACCACGCGCAGGTGCTTCCAGGTCAGTTTCATCGCTTCGATGATTTCCTCTTCCGAGGCGGTAAAAATATCGGTCACGTGGTTGGATACGAAATGCCAGGTGTTTTCTTTCAGGGGCACCAGCAGCCCATCCGCAACTGTCTTGGGTGCGTCGTCTGCGATGATATGACCGGCCTTGAATGACCGGTAAGCGTCATCCGCCTGTTCCGGTTCCGCTGCATAAATTGCGGTCTCGGGCGCAAGGTTCGAAACCGTCAGACAGGTGCCTGAAATCATGCCGCCACCGCCGATGGGCGCGATAACGGCGTCCATACCACCAGTCTGTTCCAGCAGTTCGGCGGAGCAGGTGGCCTGACCGGTAATCACACGCGGGTCGTTATAGGGGTGAACAAATTCGCCACCGGTTCGGGCCTGAACCTCGGCAAATGTTGCTTCGCGCGAGCTTGTCGAAGGGTCACATTCGGTGATTGTACCGCCATATCGGCGAACTGCATCCTTCTTGGCCTGCGGGGCTGTGCGCGGCATGACCACGTTGCACGGAATACCGCGGCGGCCGGCCGCATAAGACAAAGACAAGGCGTGGTTGCCGCTGGAATGCGTGCAGACACCCTTGGGCATCAAATGGTCTGCAAGGCCGAATACAGCGTTGCAGGCCCCACGCACCTTAAAGGCCCCGGCTTCTTGGAAATTTTCGCATTTGAAGAACAGCTGCGCGCCGGTCAGGTCATTCAGGTGGTCCGAAACCATGACCGGAGTTCGGCGGATATGCGGTTTGATCCGATCATGCGCGACACGCATGTCCTCGATCGTCAGATCCGCGGCAGAGGGGTGATCCAACATTGTCATTCTCCTTACGCCGCGGCCTCGGTTCGGTTGCCGGGTGTGGCGCGAAAGTGTTCCTGGGCTGCGGCGACGCCAGAGCCCAACGTGATCGGATAGCTTAGATCGGCCATTGCCATCTCGATCGTACAGAGTCCGGACAGGACCATCGCATCTGTCAGACTGCCCAGATGCCCGATACGGAACGCCCTGCCGTGCAACTGGCCCAGGCCAACACCAAAGGACATCCCGTAGGTGTTAAAGGCATGGTCGGTCAGAATGTTGCTGTCGAACCCTTCGGGCACGTAGATTGCGCTGACCGTGTCCGAGTAAAGGTCTGGCGATTGAGCAACCAGTTCCAGCCCCCAAGTATCGACGGCGCGCCGGACACCCTCGGCAAGCCGATGATGACGGGCGTAAACATTAGGTAAGCCTTCTTCAAACAGCATCTTCAGGCTTTCACGCAGCCCGTAGATCAGTTGCAGAGGTGGTGTATAGGGAAACCCTCCGGTCGCATTGGCCGCCATCATATCCCGGAAATCGAAAAAGGTCCGGTGCAGCTCTGCGGTTTCCATCGCGTCCAGCGCTTTCTGGCTGACGCAAAGGATGGCCATGCCAGTGGCCAACATGAATCCCTTCTGCGATCCCGAAACCGCGATGTCGACGCCCCAGCGGTCGAACTCGAACGGTACAGAGGCCAAAGAGCTGACGCAGTCCACCATCAAAAGCGCCGGGTGATTGGCGGCATCCATCGCCCGCCTTACAGCCCCGATATCCGAAAGCACCCCTGTCGCCGTTTCATTATGAGTGACCAGAACGGCGCGAATTTCATGCGCTTTGTCCCCAGTCAGAACCGTCTGAAATTGGTCGGCGGGGGCGCCGCTGCCCCAAGGGCAGTCGATGACCTGAACGTCAAGCCCGTGACGTGTACACAGATCAATCCAGCGGTGGCTGAAAACGCCATAGCGCGCAATCAGGACCTTATCACCGGGGCTGAGCGTGTTGGTGATTGCAGCCTCCCATCCACCTGTGCCGCTGGCGGGAAAGGTAACGATCTGGGCCGTAGCGGTATCAAAGACCTTCTTTGTGTCTTCCAGTACGGGTGCAAATGTCTGGACAAAGTCCGGCGCGCGATGATCCTGCGTCTGGACCTGCATGGCCAGGCGCAATCTATCAGGTATGTTGGTCGGGCCGGGAATGAAAACCGGGTTTTGGTTCGACATGGCTTGTTCCTCTGCTTTGGAGATAAGTGTCCGGGAAAAAGCTGCATTACGCAATTTTCTTGAAAAATATTTTCATTTATTGAAGGTAAATATTAAGCTACTGATATATTGAACTTTTCCGTTTTTCATTTTTACATACAAGAAATCCGGACGCGAGAAACTTTGGACAGCTGAAAGGAAATGCCTGGGATGGAAACGCAGAAAAGGCCACGCGGCAGACCAAAATCGCTGTTCAAGGAAAGCTCGGCCGGGACCATGCAATCGCTGGATCGGGCGCTTAGCGTTTTGACCACAGTAGCCAGTCTGGAACGCGCAGCACTCAGCGATTTGGCGCGCGAAGTTGATGTGCCCACGGCCACAACACACCGAATTCTGGTGACGCTGCAGAAGCACGGTTTCGTCGCCTTTGATGAAGAGCGTCAAGAATGGATGATCGGGATCGAGACCTATCGCACCGGAGCGTCCTTTCTACGCCGTAATGGTGTTATCGAAATCGGAAGGCCCATTTTACGCCGGCTGATGCAGGATAGCGGCGAAACGGCGAATCTGGCCGTTCCGGACGGGGCCGAAGTGGTGTTTGTGGGGCAGGTCGAAACGGCCAATCCGATCCGGGCTTTTTTTCCACCGGGCGCGCGGACACCGATGTATGCCTCGGGCACCGGTAAGGCGATCTTGGCCGCGTTGAACGAGGCTGCATTGATCAAAGCGCTGGGCACGTTGGACACAAAGGTCTTCACGCCTCAAACACTGGTGCCCGGCGATGCACTGCAAAGCGATCTGGATCAGACCCGGGCCCGCGGGTGGTCGCATGATCGGGAGGAACGATACGAGGGGATGTCATGCATCGGTGCGGCCATCTTCAACGACCGGGGGGAACCCTGTGCGGGCATTTCCGTATCTGGCCCTACCGCCCGGTTCAGCACTGAACGCGCGCCGGAATTAGGCCGATTGGTACAAGCCGCCGCGCAAGAGGTTACCTTGCTCAGCGGTGGGCGCTTACCGGCGCGGGATGCGGGGGATGCGGGATTGTGACAGCTTGTATTCGTGCTCTGGATGGGGCGGATGCCCATGGGTGCGGTTCCAATAGTCACTCGCGCCGCGCCGCAACCAAAGGGGTATGCACAAGAGCAAACCAACAAGGAAGCCCCCGGTATGGGCCCAATAGGCGACGCCGCCCTCGTCGGGGTTGCTGGACAGGCTTCCAATGAACTGCATACCCAGCCACACGCCTAGCATGACAAACGCCGGGATCGAGAAGACACGGAAATAGATCACCAGAACAAGCAGGATGTCCACGCGCGCTTTGGGGAACATCAACAAATAGCCACCCATGACGCCAGCTATTGCGCCAGACGCACCAATCGTAGGGACCAGAGATTGTGGCGCTGTGACGACGTGGATCAGACCGGCCCCGATACCGGCGGCAAGATAGAACAGCAGAAAGGGCAGGTGGCCCATCTCGTCTTCGAGGTTGTCGCCGAAGATCCACAGGAACAGCATGTTTCCTGCCAGATGCATCCAGCCGCCATGCAGGAACATCGAGGTCACGAGGGTCTCAAGCGTATAGCCGTCCGTAATCCGGGCGGGCACCACCGCATAGTCGGTATACAGCTGGGTGATCAGCCGCTGGTTCTCCATGCTTCCCGCATAGCTGAGGAAAATCAGGATATTTGCAGCCATCAACAGATAGATGACATACGGTGTGCGTCCCGAAGGGTTATGGTCACGAATTGGAAACATGGTGCGACGCTGGGCGGTTGGCTGCCCAGCGTCAAGGCCTGTTTAGGCCGCACCCCCCAGCAATGCGACATTCCCACCCGCAGCAGTGGTGTCGACACAGACATGTCGTTCTCCCAGAACGCGGGTGCGATCTGGCTGGCCGGGGATCAGAGGGATGATCGGGCCTGCACGCCGGGACAGATGACGCTCGATTTCCTGACCGGTTGCGTCGTCGCCCCACCACAATACGCCCGAGAAGCCAGTCAGGTTTTCAAGCCGGTGCAGGTCTAACGCGCCGATAGCAGTGATAGCCCGCCCGCCCAGTGCTTTGACCGCGTTGGCCTGCGCTTGTGCGGCTTCAACTCCGGGACCCATACACAATAGCGGTGCGCGTGAGAATTCACTCAGGCGGTTCGATTCACCCGTCGGACCGGGCAGCAACCGCGCCCTGATCTCAGCAGATTTTCCTTCTGGCAATGGTAGATCGGTCATATCGGTGGACCATTGCTCGGGACTGACCTGCCGGTCCGGGGCGCAGAAGCGGGTCAGGTAGTTCGGCCCGCCCGCCTTTGGGCCGGTCCCCGACAGACCCTCGCCGCCAAAGGGTTGCGATCCAACTATGGCGCCGATCTGGTTGCGATTGACGTAGATGTTTCCGGCATGAACAGCTTCGGTGATGTGCTGAACGCGGTCGTCGATCCGTGTGTGCAGGCCAAAGGTCAGCCCATATCCTGTGGCGTTGATATCGGCGATGATCTGATCCAACTCCGAGGAATTGAACCGCACTACATGCAGGACGGGGCCAAACACCTCGCGCTCCAACTCGGCAATGCCGGGGATTTCGATAAGGGTTGGGGCGATGAACGTGCCGTCGCCGGGGACGGACATCTCTTTCAGGACACGCCCTTCGGACCGTGCCAATGCGATGTGATCAGCGATACCAAGGCGTGCATCTTCGTCGATCACGGGACCGCAATCGGTTGAAATCAACCAGGGATCGCCAACCAGCAGCGCGTCCATGGCCCCTGTCAGCATGGTCAGAAGATCATCGGCAATGTCTTCTTGGACATAAAGACAGCGCAACGCCGAGCACCTTTGTCCCGCTGATTGGAATGCGCTTTCGATGATCGACTGAACCGCCTGTTCGGGCAGGGCGGTGCTGTCCACGATCATCGCATTCAGACCACCGGTTTCCGCGATCAGAGGCGTTCCCGGTCGCAAGTTTCCGGCCATGGCTGTACGGATTTTCAGGGCGGTCCCGGTCGAGCCGGTAAAGGCCACTCCCGACACCCTCGGGTCCGAGGTCAGGGCTGCGCCCACCGATGGACCGCCCGGCAGCAACTGTAGCGCGCTGCGTGGCACTCCGGCCTCGTGCAGCAATTCAACGGCGCGATGCGCGATCAATGGTGTCTGCGGTGCGGGCTTTGCCAATACCGCATTCCCAGTGGCCAAAGCGGCGGATATTTGACCGGTGAAAATGGCCAGCGGAAAGTTCCACGGGCTGATACAGGTGAACACACCCGCTGGTTCTGCGTCGGGTATATTCGCCGCATAATAGCGCAGGAAATCTACCGCCTCGCGCAGTTCGGCGACTGCATCGGGCAGGGACTTACCAGCCTCACGGGCCAGCAGGGCGAAAAGTTCACCGAAATGGGTCTCGTAAAGGTCGGCGGCGGCATTCAGAACCTGCGAGCGTTGATCTGCCACTACCTGCCAGGGGGTGGCTGCAGTCAAAGCAAGCTCGACATCTTGTGCGCTGGCCGGGGCAACGGCACCGGGGCGATCCCGCGACTGTGCGGGGTTGACGATGGGCTGATCGTCATCGGGCCGCGCATCGCCGGACAACAACGGGCGCGCATACCAGTGATGCGTCCGAAACGCGTCCCGCGCGGCGTTGACCCGGTCCAAAGTGGGAATGTGCCGCAGGTCAAACCCCTGCGAATTGGGCCGCTCGGGTTGAAACAGCTCGGGTCCGGTTGGAATGGCGCGCGCCGGTTCGAGGAGAGTGAGAAACGGATCGGCCGCAACCTCCTCCGGGGGAACAGTATCATCCACGATTTGGTTCACGAATGAAGAGTTTGCACCATTCTCAAGCAGTCGCCGCACCAGGTAGGCCAGCAAGTCACGATGGGCCCCGACAGGCGCATATATGCGGCAGCGTGTGTTGTTTGCGTTCTTAACCAGATGGTGCAGGGTTTCTCCCATCCCGTGCAGCCGCTGAAATTCGAAAGGCTGATCAGTTGCCATTTGCAGAATTGTACTGACCGTATGGGCGTTATGGGTGGCAAACTGCGGATAGATCCTGTCGGTCATGCCCAGCAATTTTCGCGCATTAGCAATATAGGAGACATCGGTCACGGCCTTGCTGGTAAACACCGGAAAACCCTCTACGCCTTCAACCTGAGCGCGCTTGATTTCGGTATCCCAATAGGCGCCTTTGACCAGCCGCACCATCAGTTTGCGGTCATAGCGCTCGGCCATTCCATAGAGCGCGTCCAGAGCGATTCCAGCACGCGGACCATAGGCCTGAACTACAATTCCGAACCCGTCCCATCCTGCGAGTGCAGGCTCGGCCATCACCGCTTCGATGACCTGCAGGGACAGCGACAGGCGGTCGGCCTCTTCGGCGTCGATGTTCAGGCCCATGCCAGCGGCTTTGGCCAAAAGGCACAGAGCGCGCAGGCGCGGGACAAGCTCGGCCATCACTCGCTGTTCCTGGGCCAACTCATACCGGGGGTGCAGTGCTGACAGCTTTACCGAGATGCCTGGATTGGCGCGAATGTCATCATGGGTGCAGGCCTCTGCAATGGCGGTGATGGCACGGGAATAAGACAAATGATATCGGGCCGCGTCGGCCTCGGTCCGTGCGGCTTCACCCAGCATATCGTAGGAATAGGTATAGCCCTTGGCCTCCATCCCGCTGGCACGTTCCATGGCCGACTGGATGGTCTCGCCCAGCACGAACTGACGACCCATTTCCTTCATTGCGCGCCCGACGGCCGTGCGGATAACCGGTTCACCCAGTCTTTTGATCGCACCTCGCAGGGCACTGACAGGCGAGGGCTTGCCGTCGTCGAGGACTTTACCGGTCAGCATCAGCGCCCAAGTCGAGGCATTCACCAGCGGCGAGGAGGATTGCCCAAGATGCTTGCCCCAGTCGGACGGCGCGATCTTGTCTTCGATGAGAGCATCGATCGTGTCGGCATCCGGCACGCGCAGCAGCGCTTCGGCCAGACACATCAGCGCCACGCCCTCATCGGTAGACAGGCCATATTCGGCCAGAAACACCTCCATCATGCCCGGCGATGTACTGGATCGAATATCACGCACAAGCTGGGCGGCTGCCGCACAGATTTGGGCTCGATCAGTTTCAGACAGCGCGGCATGATCGATAAGATTGTCGAGAACGGCGGTTTGATCAGCGTAGGTTTGGCTGTCGATATGGGTGCTCAGGCTGTGTGACATGAATCCTCCAGGCTTTTGTTGAATATAATGTCGATTTCTCAGGACGATTGCCGTATTTTTTAATTCATCTGGTCGGATGGACTGTATTTAGGGGATAATGCCGTGCAAATGAGCTTTCCGGATTTGGATCGGTTTGATCGAGCGATCTTGGCGATTCTCTCAGAGGATGGGCGCATATCAGTTGCCGACCTAGCGCGGCGGATCGGGCTGTCGAAATCCCCAACCCAGGCGCGTCTAAAGCGACTTGAGGCTAGCGGGGTGATCACCGGGTATCGCGCCTTACTGGACCCGATCCGACTGGGGCTGGACCATGTGGCTTTTGTCGAGGTGCGCCTGACCGACACAAGAGAGAAGGCACTGGCCGAGTTTAACGCCGCAGTCCGCAAGGTGCCCGAAATCGAGCAAGCCCATATGATCGCGTCGAATTTCGACTATCTGCTGAAAATCCGCACTGGTTCAATGTCGGAATACCGCGCCGTTTTGGCTGAGAAGATATCCTCGCTTCCGCATGTGGCGAATACCTCGACCTTTGTGGCGATGGAGGCAGTTAAGGAAACCGTTGTTTCAGGCGCTTTGGACAGGGTGGGTTGACGAATTGCGCAAGCGCGTCACCATACGCGTATGAAGCGTTTTGTGTTCCCTCTGCTAGTGTTGGTGGCCCCTCCTGGTGTCGCCTGGTCTGAAGAATGCCCGTCCTCGCCGGATCATACCGAAAGCATCTCGGCCGTAATCGCGCAAATTCAGGATGTTGGAAACGAGGCCGAAGCCCAGACATTTTCCAATCAATTATGGGAGTTCTGGACCGATGCGCCCGACGCTGTTGCGCAGGCCGTTCTGGACCGGGGCATGACCCGCCGCAGTGGCTGGGACCTTCGGGGCGCCATCGAGGAGTTTGACAAGCTCATCGAATACTGCCCGCACTATGCCGAGGGGTACAATCAGCGCGCCTTTGCATATTATCTTAGCCAGGATTTCGCATCTGCACTGCCGGATCTGGACAAGGCGATCGAGCTGTCTCCGAACCATGTCGCGGCGATCAGCGGGCGCGCCCTGACGCTGCTTGGCTTGCATCGGATTGATGAAGCCCGTGCGGCACTGTCACATGCCTTGGAGCTTAACCCCTGGCTGTCCGAGCGCCACCTGATGGCTCCGGGCGGACCGTTGGAGCCGCCAGGTAAGGATATCTGAGGAATAGATGTCCCCGATCCATAGGACCGGGGACAATCTGGAACAGCTTAACCGACCAGCCCGTTATCGGTGCGCTTGATCGTGATCACCGATGAGCGCGGCGTGCCTCCATCCGGCCATTCGCTGCCGGGATGCTGAATGCCGACAAACATGGTGCGCAGATCGCTGGACCAAGCCAGCCCCGTGACCTCACACCCGTTTGGACCGGTCATGAAGCGGGCGATTTCGCCCGTGACCGGATCACCGACCAGCATCTGGTTGTTGCCGTGGCCTGCAAAGTCTTCTTCGTTGTCGTCATTGCCGTCGGTCTGGATCCAGACCAGACCAGTCGAGTCAATGGTCATTCCGTCGGGTGAGTTGAACAGGTTGCCCTCGTTCACATTGGCCGATCCGGCGCGGGCGTCAGAATGCACTGTCGGATTACCCGCCATGACATAGAGATCCCAAACGAACGCGTCGGCTGCGTGGTCGTCGTTGTCCGGTTTCCAGCGAACGATCTGGCCATATTTATTGGCCTCACGCGGGTTGGGGCCATTGGTCGACGTGTCGTCTCCCCCGGCATTTGGTTTCACGCCGCGGTTCTTGTTGTTGGTTAGGCAGCAATAGGCTTCGACCGCTACCGGGCTGGACGCCACCCATTCAGGGCGATCCATGGTCGTGCCACCCGCCTTGGATGCCGCCAATCGGGTGAAGATCGCAATATCCGCCGCATCCATGCCGGTTGCATCCGGCGTCAGCGGCAGCCAGGTGCCTGTCATGTCGTCATCGAATTTCGCCACATAAAGCGTGCCGTCGTTCAACAGATTCTGGGTTTCGCCGCCGGGCTGATAGGTGCCGTTCGAGACGAATTTGTACAGATACTCGCCCCGCTCATCATCACCCATATAGACAACCACGCGGCCATCAGCGGCCAGAGTCACCTCGGCATTCTCATGCTTGAAACGGCCAAGACCGGTGTGTTTGACCGGGGTGCTGTCCGGTTTGGTCGGGTCGATTTCAACGATCCATCCCACTCGGTGCGGCTCGTTTGGGTTTTTGGAGGTGTCGAACCGCGGATCGAACAGTTCGTAGCCATTCCAGCTTTCGGCTTTGACGCCATAGCGCTTGAAGCCGTCCGCGACCTTTTGATCGTAGCTGGCGTTTTCGTCGCTGGACCCGAAATAGCCGTTAAAGTTCTCTTCGCAGGTCAGATACGTGCCCCAGGGCGTCTTGCCTGCACCACAGTTGTTCATGGTGCCCAGCGAGGTTGTGCCGGTCGGGTCGGCCTCGGTCTTCAGCAGGTCGTGGCCGGCAGCGGGGCCGACGATGTTCATCTCAGTGTTGTGGTGGATGCGCCGGTTGAACGGGCTGTCCTTGACCACGGACCAACCTTCGGGGCCTTCGGTGATTTCCATCACCGTCACACCCTGCAGGTTCTGCAGTTTGCGCACGTCGTCAGCACTGGCCGGAACACCTTCCTGCGCAGCGGGCAGGTTGATTTTACCGTTCGGATATTCGTGATTGATCGCAATCAGCTCATGACCTTGGAAGGTAAAGGTCTCCATGCCGTCGGTATTCTCGCCAAAGATGCGGTCCGAGTTCTCGACCGGGCCGCCCTCGGCGAGGTCATAGCCATCGGCATCCGAAAACAGCGGATCGCCCCAGCGCATCAAGATCTTCCACTCAAACCCTTCAGGCACATGGACGGTGCTATCAGTTTGTGCGGCAATCGGGGTGAAAGCGAACCGGGATGCTGCTTGTGCCTGCGCCGAGGTCGAGCCAAGCAGGCCGGTTCCCAACGCAGCCGCGCCAGAGCCGAAGGCCACGACGCCGGACAGAAATCCACGGCGGGAAATGGCGCTTTCGACGACACGGTCAAAGTCGTTTTCTTCAGGGCGGGGGAAATGCAGCTCGTCCCAGTCGTCGGCGGAAAGTGTGGTAGGGTCAACGTCTTTCATGGATTGCTCCTGGCTGTCGGTGAAAAGTCGATGAAACGCATTTAGGGGGCATTTGTGACAGGGTGATAACAGCACCATTAACGATGGCGCCGGGATACTCAGGAAACAGATTTACTCGGGATGCGTAAGGATACGCCGATGTGATCAGCCCGTCAAAACGGGCTGATCACATCTTGTTTTTATTGGCTTTTTGACAGGAAAAGCGGTCAGGTAAGGCGCTGACCGTCCGCATTGAACCGATAGGCCTTGTCCGGAGAATAGGCGAAACGCAATTCCTGCCCTTCGGATATCGCATGCTGGCCAAACAGCCGGGCGGTTATGGCGTGTTCGTTGATCTGCGCGATGACATTTGTGTCTCCGCCCAGCTTCTCAACATGGCTGACACGCGAGGTGAGTGGTCCGTCATCTGCAACAAACAGGTCCTCGGGCCGGATGCCAATCGTGTTCTGACCGCTTTCGTTCAGCAACCCCTGCGGCAGGAAATTCATTGACGGAGAGCCGAGGAACCCGGCCACGAACTGGTTCGCGGGGTTGTTATACAGCTCCATCGGGCTGCCGATCTGTTCCACCCGGCCGTCGCGCAGGACAACGATCTTGTCGGCGAGCGTCATGGCCTCGGTCTGGTCATGGGTGACATAGATCATCGAGGCGTCCAGTGCGCGATGCAGATTGGCGATCTCGATCCGCGTGTTCATGCGCAGCGCGGCATCCAGATTGGACAGGGGCTCATCAAACAGGAACAGTTTGGGTTCGCGCACGATGGCGCGGCCAATGGCAACCCGCTGACGCTGACCGCCCGACAATTCCGAGGGGAAGCGATCCAGATAGGGCTCGAGGTTCAGCATCCGGCTGGCTTTGGCCACGCGGCCTTCGATTTCCGATTTGGGCTGCTTTTCCTGCTTCAGTGCAAGGGTCATATTGCCCCGAACGCTGAGGTGGGGATAGAGCGCATAGCTTTGGAATACCATCGCAATGCCGCGCTTGGATGGCGGCACCAGATTGACTTGCTGACCGCCAATGTTGATCTCACCGGACGATGCATCCTCGAGCCCCGCAATCACCCGCAACAGGGTGGATTTGCCGCAGCCTGAGGGGCCGACAAAGACGACAAACTCGCCGTCTTCGACCTCAAGCGTGATGTCCTTCAGAACATGCACATTGCCGAAAGATTTATTGATTTTGTTCAGCGTCAGGGCGGTCATGTCGCTTGCTCCTCAAAGGAAACGGGCTGGCCAGTGCGGATGCTTTCATCTGCGGCCAGGCAAATGGCAAGGGATTGGACAGCGTCATTCATATGACGCGTCAGGTCTATGTCTTTGGCGATGGCGCGCAGTATATAGCCCTGTTCGGCATCGCAGAGTTCCTGGTGACCGGGTTCACCGGGCATGTCGATTGTGTGGTCGCCTTGCGGTGTGTGGACTAGCAGACCGCCAACCTTTGTGTGGCCGTCAATATCCGCCGAGGCACCCTTGTTCCCGTCGGTGATCGAGACCGAACCGTTGGGCGACACTATATCTTTCACGAAGAACGCGGTTTCCGACATCATCGGGCCCCAGCCGGCCTCATACCAGCCGACCGAGCCGTCATTGAAAACCACCTGAAACTGCCCGTAATTGTACATGTCGGGCGCGATCTCATCTGACAGGCGCAGACCCATTCCGTGGACACGGACGGGCCGGGCATCGGTGATCTGACACATCACATCGACATAGTGAACGCCGCAATCCACGATGGGCGAGGTGGTCTGCAACAACGCTTTATGCGTCTCCCATTCCGCGCCGCTGGATTGCTGGTTCAGGTTCAGGCGGA
Organism: Ruegeria sp. CDSC025; assembly: GCF_059610805.1. Classification (NCBI taxonomy): domain Bacteria; kingdom Pseudomonadati; phylum Pseudomonadota; class Alphaproteobacteria; order Rhodobacterales; family Roseobacteraceae; genus Ruegeria; species Ruegeria sp. CDSC025. The sequence goes on from NZ_JBXWOJ010000005.1 coordinate 121,222, forward strand.
ATACATAAGGCCCACCCAGGTTGCGGGCCTCGGCAATCAGCCGCACCCACGAGGGGTGGTGGCGCAGGATGTAGCCAACAACCAATTTGCGGTTCAGTCGGGTGGCGGTTTCGACCACGCGCCGCGCATCAGCGACATTGGTGGCCAGCGGTTTCTCTACAAAGACATGCGCCCCGGCTTCCATCGCCGCACAGGCATAATCCGCATGGCTGTCGGAATAGGTGGCGATCACGACCAGATCCGGGTTTGTTTCGGCCAGCGCGGTTTCGAAATCCGAATAGGCAGGATAATCCGCCAGATCGGGGTCATCCACGCGCCCGGATCGGTTCACCAGCCCAGCAATTTGCACGTCCGGGTGATGGTGATGGGCCAGCGCGTGGCTGAACCCCATATTGCCAAGACCTGCGATCAGAACACGTGTCATTTGACAGCCCCTGACGTGATGCCGCGGATCAGCTGGCGTGAGAATATGACATAGAGAACCAGGACCGGCAGGATTGCCATCGACAAGGCTGACAGGACCGCGTTCCAGTCGGTGACAAATTGACCGATAAAGACCTGGCTGCCCAGCGTCAGGGTCTTGGTCTCCTCAGCCGGGGCCAGGATCAGCGGGAACCAAAGGTCGTTCCAGATCGGGATCATGTTGAACACCGCCACCGTCGCCATGGCGGGCCGCACCAGTGGCAGCACCAGGCGGAAGAAGATCGTGTATTCCGACAGCCCGTCGATGCGCCCGGCGTTTTTCAGGTCATCACTGACCTGCCGCATGAATTCAGACAGGATAAACACCGCCAGCGGCAAACCCTGTGCCGTATAGACCAGGATCAGCGCCCAAAGTGAGTTCACCAACCCGGTCGCCACCATCATCTCAAGGATTGCGACGGTGCCGATGCGGATCGGGATCATGATCCCCAGTGCCAGATATAGGCCCATCAGCAGGTTGCCTTTGAACTGGTACTCGGACAGCGCATAAGCCGCCATGGCACCGAACAGCAGGATAAAGAACAGGGACGCCACGGTGACGATCATCGAGTTCTGAAAGTAGAGGAAGAAATCCCCCTGCTTCATCACCGTCTCATAGCCGATCAGCGAAAAACTGTCTGCGTTGGGCAGGGCCAGCGGTTCGCGAAAGATCGATCGGCGGGTTTTGAAGCTGTTGATCAGGATCACAAAGACCGGGAACAGAGCGATCAGTGTATACAGGATCAGCCCAGCGTGCATCGCTACGGTGTTGAGGGGGTTATGGCGTGCTTTGTTCATCACTTGGCCCTCACAGTTGATACCGGCGCATCCGGGTCTGGATGCCGAACAGATAGATACAGACGCCCACCAGGATGATTGCGAACATGGCCCCGGCGATGGCCGATCCCATATGCGGGTCGCCTAGTTGCAACTGGAAGCCGAAGAATGTGCGATACATGAAAGTACCTAGAATATCGGTTGAGAAATCTGGCCCCGCCAGCGCGCCTTGTGAGGCATAGATCAGGTCGAATGCGTTGAAATTGCCCACAAAGGTCAGGATCGAGATGATCCCGATCGACGGCAGGATCAGCGGTAGTTTGATCTTCCAGAAGGCCGAGGCCCCGGTGATGCCGTCGATCTCTCCGGCCTCAAGGATTTCTTCGGGGATGGTCAGCAGGGCGGCATAGATCAGCATCATCGGGATGCCTACGAACTGCCAGACCGAGATCAGCGCCAGCGTGGTCAGTGCGTATTCCTCTTTGCCCAACCACGGTGCAAAGAGGGACTTAAGCCCAACAGCATCCAGCATCGAAGGCGCAATGCCCCAGATCGGCGACAGGATCAGTTTCCAGGCAAAGCCCACGATCACAAAGCTGAGGATCGTAGGAATAAAGATCGCCGAGCGATACAGGGCGGCAAACCGTAGGCGGGGGTGGCTGAGAAGGGCGGCCAGCGCGATGCCGATCGGGTTCTGAACCAACATATGGATCAGGAAGAACCAAAAATTATTACCCAGAGCATTCCAGAATTGATCCGACCAGTTGGGATCGAAAAACAGGGTCCGGAAATTCTGCAATCCGACAAACACGCGAGCCTGATCAACCTCTGTATACAGTGCAAGGCGCAGTGTGTTGAACAGCGGGAAAATCATCACAGCGGTATAGACGAGTACGGCAGGTGCCAGAAATACAACGATATGCCAGCGGATGCGGGGGCGGGTCATGGGATTGCTTTCAAAGGGGTGTCGGAGTTACCCGGGCGGTCGGCACCGCCCGGGTATAGATCAGCTTATTGATGCGGAGCGTACCAGGAGGCCAGGCCTTCCTGCAGTTCGACACCCAGTTCCTCGGGGGATTTTGCACCTTTGATGGCAGCAACAGAAGCGCCCCAGGTATCGTTTTCAAGGTTCGGTGTGCCACGCGACAGGATTTGATAGGTCGAGCGGATGGTCGATTCACACTCTTCGCGCCAGCCTACGATTTCCTTGGCCAGCGGGTCCTGCAGCTCGACCGGAGTGTTCGAGAGCGGGAAGAAGCCAGGCAGGGCGTTGCCGAAGATTTCGGCGAATTCCGGGCTTGCGACCCAGGCCAGGAACGTCTCGGCAGCTTCGGGATTCGCGGTGGCCGCATTCATACCAATGCCAATGTCGGTGTGGTCCGAGATATAGCAGGTATCGCCCGCATTCTGGACTGGCGGCTTAAAGGCGCCCATTTCGAAATCGGCCTGCGCATTGAAGCCCGAAATTTCCCAGGATCCCGCAGGGTAGACGGCTGCGCGACCCAGGGTAAAGATGTTCTGGCTGTCGGGATAAGTCTGCGCCTCATATCCGTCACCCAGATAAACGCCCCAACGGGCCAGGGTGGCATAGGGGGCGGTCCAGGCTTCATCGGTCAGCTTTTGCTCGCCCGCGATCAGCGCCTGGCGGCCCTCTTCGCCTTTCCAATAGTTCGGACCGATGTTGTTATAGCCCATAGTGGCGGCTTCCCACTGGTCGTTGGTGCCCATCGCCATCGGGATATAAGTGCCGTCTTCCTTGATCTTGTCGAGGGCGGCAAAGAACTCGTCCTCGGTTGTGGGAACTTCGATACCCAGTTCGGCAAACGCGTCCTTGTTATAGATGAACCCGTGGATCACCGACGCCATCGGAACGCAGAAACTGGCCGAGCCGTCATCCGTTTGCCAGGCCGACTTGGCGACATCCGAGAAGTTGTTCATCGCTTCGACACCGGACAGGTCGCTCAGATGACCGGCCTCATACAGGGCCAGCGATGCGTCGAACGGTCGACAGGTGATCAGGTCACCCGCCGATCCCGCATCCAGTTTCGAATTCAGTACGGCGTTGTATTCCGCCGGGGCCGAGGGTGTGAATTGCACTTTGATGCCGGGGTGTTTGGCCTCAAACGCAGGGATGATCTGGTCCTGCCATAGGGTCAGGTCGTCATTTCGCCAGCTTTCGATGGTCAGGGTCACATCTTCCGCATAGGCAGCCGACGCCATCAACGTCGTGCCCAGCAGAGCAAGTTTCAAGCTATTCTTAGTCATCCATATTCTCCCGATTGATGGTTATTATTCTATGGCCAGTGCGGCCGTTAGGATTCCGTCTGATGTTCGTAGGCGTTCAGTGGCTTCGGATGCCGAAACACCTTTTGCGGCGACAAGCACGGCGGGCTTCACATCACCGCGTGTTGCTTCCAGTGCGCGCTTTGCTGCGTCTGTGTCCACCTCGGCAATGCGGGTTACGATTCCGGCCGCGCGGGCGCGCAGTTTGTCATTGTCCGCGCGCAGGTTGACCATCATGCCGCCATGTACGTGGCCAAGGTCCAGCGCCATCAGCGACGACAGCATATTCAAAGCGATCTTTTGCGCCGTTCCCGCGCCCATCCGCGTTGATCCCGAAATCAGTTCGGGCGGGGTGGCTAGCAGGATCGGGATGTTGGTCTGTGTCAGCAGGGGACTGTTGGCGTTATTGGCGATGCCGATCAAGGTCGCGCCTTTTGCACGGGCGATGCTTGCGGCTGTCATCGTGTAGGGGGTCGACCCGCTTGCGGATACGGCGATCACCGTGTCCCGGGCTGACAAACTGTTCAGCGCTTCACGCAGGTCACCGTCGGCGTCTTCGGAATCACCCGACATCTCGACACCCGTCGGAAGACCACCAGCCATATGGATTCGCAACTGGTCTGGCGTGATCGAGAATGTTCCGCCCAGCTCTTGCGCGTCAGCCGCCGCCATCAAACCGGACGAGCCTGCCGCAACATAGTGCAACATGCCGCCCGACCGGAGCGTCCTGGCCATCGCAGCGGCGCCCAATGCAATAGCCTGTGTGGCCGAGCGCACCGCCGCTGCCGCAGCGATCTGCCCCTCGGCCAGCAACAGCGCCGACCCTGTCAGGTCTTCGCGGCTCAGGCTGGTGGCGTCGCGGTGCAGTTGTTCGGTTGACGGCAGCGTCAAGAGAATCCCCTCCCAGGTTTCCCGATTACAATACCTATTTAATACCACCTGTCCAACATTTTCTTTTCAGTGAAGGTTTTGTGCTGTTCTTATAGGAAAAACTGCAATATTTGCGAGTAGCGCCAAAATCTAGGCTTTTCTAAATCAAATAGGTATTGTATTGGTATTGTCATGATTGAGTCCCTGCATAATGCTGTATTGGCCGTTGATGGCGGTGGAACGCGCTGTCGTGTGGCCTGTGAGGTTGCTGGAATCGCTCACAGCGTTGAAGTTGGCGCTGCAAACGTCTCGACTGATTTTCAGGCTGGCGTTTCACAGATAAAGCTGGGGTTGGACCAGCTGTCTGGCAAGCTTGGCATCGGGGTTGAGGGCTTGTTGGCAAGTCCTGCCTTTGTTGGTTTAGCTGGGATCACGGATCAGGCGATCTCAACTCGTTTGAGGGATGCGCTTGGTCTAAAGCACGCCCGGATAGAGGATGATCGTCCCGCTGCCTTGCGCGGGGCACTGGGTGCGCAGGACGGGCTGATTGCCCATTGTGGTACAGGCTCATTTCTGGCCAGACAAACTGGTAGAGACATGCGCTTTGCCGGTGGCTGGGGCTCGGTCTTGGGGGATGAAGCCTCGGCCCAGTGGGTTGGAAGGATGGCATTGTCCTTGGCATTGCGTGCGTCTGATGGAACGCAGACCCGTTCGGACCTTTTGACCACTTTGCTGTCCGAACATGACGGACCTGCCGGGATCGTTCGTTTTGCAGGGGCTGCAGACCCTGCGCAGTTTGGAGCGATTGCACCAAAAGTGACCATGGCTGCCCAAGATGACGACGTGGTTGCGCAACAAATCATGCGGGCAGGTGCTGCCTATCTGGCGGATACCGCCACGCATTTGGGGTGGAGCCCGGGAGCCGCGCTGTGTCTGACGGGCGGTATTGGTGGTCAATACGCGTCGTATCTGCCCGAAAACATGCAATCCGACCTGCGCGCGCCGTTAGGAGAACCGCTCGACGGGGCGCTCGCCTTGGCAAAGGAGGTCGAACATGAGCATTGCTGATTTTCTGCGTTCGGATTCCTGGCTGACCGCTGATAATGGGCCGCGATATGTCCAACTACGGCGAAGGCTGCAGGAGGGCATTGATACGGGTGTTCTGCCCCCCAAATCGTCGCTTCCGTCCGAGAGAGAACTTGTCGAGATCACGGACCTTTCGCGCGTCACCGTGAGAAAGGCGATTCAAGAGCTTGTCCAAGAGGGCGTGATCGAACAGCGCCAGGGCTCGGGCTCGTTCATCCGCGAGCGCATCCCACGGGTCGAACAATCGCTGACACATCTGACTTCGTTCACCGAAGACATGTCCAGCCGTGGAATGAAAACCGCGTCGAAATGGCTGGAGCGGGGGGTCTTTGCGCCGACCCAAGAAGAGATTGCCGCCTTGAGCTTGTCCGAGGGTGAGCAAATCTCTCGTATCTACCGATTGCGCGAAGCCGATGGCCGTCCATTGGCGCTGGAAAAAGCGGCGTTACCTTTGGATATCCTGCCGAACCCGATCGAGGTGACCACCTCTCTGTACGAGGTCTTGAATCGGCTGGGCCGCCGTCCTGTTCGGGCGGTTCAGAAGATCTCGGCCCTGAATTTGGCCGCGCGTGAGGCTGAACTTCTTGATGTTCCCGAGGGAGCCGCCGGGCTGAATATTGAACGTGTTTCTTTTCTCAGAAACGGACGCGTCGCCGAACTGACACGCTCGCTTTATCGCGGCGATGCGTATGATTTTGTCGCTGAATTGCGGTTGTAACCTGAAAGGACGGAACTAGATGTCCGTAGAACTCTCGAAGATGCGTCAGGAAATTCTGGAAATTCCTGATGCCGTAGACCGATTGCTAAGCAATGGGGCTGACAATATCCGCCACGCTGCCCAGTTGGCGCGCGACGCAGACCCGCGTTTTCTGGTCTCGGTGGCGCGAGGATCTTCGGATCACGCCTGCACCTATCTGAAATATGCATGCGAACTATTGCTGAACCTTCCTGTTGCCTCGGTCGGGCCCTCGGTCAACTCGATCTATGGTGCCGAGCTTCGGGCGCAGTGTGCGTTGAGCATATCGGTGTCGCAATCTGGTCAAAGCCCGGACATCGTTGGCATGACGCGCGCGCTGAAACGATCTGGTGCCGTGACGGTCGCCATTACGAACAATACGGAATCCCACCTGGCAGATGCCACGGACGCCGTCCTGCCTCTTCATGCGGGACCGGAATTGAGTGTGGCAGCAACCAAGACCTTTGTGACGTCTCTGGTGGCGGGGCTGTGGTTGCTGGCGGAAATCGCGGATGAGGCAGAGCTGAAGCAGGCCATATGGTCACTGCCCGGGTATCTTGGGAAGGCTGCCCAATGCGACTGGACCCCGGCCGCCAATGCGATTTCCGGCCGGTCCCTGTTTACCTTGGGTCGCGGTCCATCGCTGGCGATCTCGAATGAAGCGGCGCTGAAAATCAAAGAGACCTGCCAGATCCACGCCGAGAGCTATTCGACTGCAGAAGTTCTGCACGGGCCGGTCTCAATCGTTGAAGAAGGGTTTCCAACCATTGTGTTCGCTGCCAGTGATGCCGCTGAACAAACAACGGCAGAAGCGGCTGATGCGTTGGCGGCAAAAGGGGCTACCGTTTTTGCCACAACATCGGCGGTGAAACGGGCGCAGCCTCTGCCGGTCGTCAGAACGGACCATTGGCTGACCGATCCCATCAGCGCCATCACATCGTTCTACAGCATGGTTGAATCGGTCGCCTGCAATCGCGGAATTGACCCTGATGCCCCGCGTCACCTTAAGAAAGTTACGGAAACTGTATGACCTCTGAGACGGTTGTATTCAGAAACGGCGCCTATTTCGACGGCACACACCTGCTGGAGGGGCAGGCGGTTGTGTTTCGCCAAGGTAATTTGTCCGAGATCACCCCGGCAGACGGAACCAAAATCGCCGGGCAGCAGGTCGATCTGAACGGTGATATTCTCTGCCCCGGATTTGTGGACCTACAGGTCAATGGCGGCGGAAGTGTCATGTTCAACGATGACCCTTCTGTCGAGACTATCCAGCGCATTTCTCAAGCGCATAGAAAGCTTGGCGTCGCATCCTTTTTGCCCACCCTGATTACCGACACTGCGGCCAAGACCCAGCAGGCAATAGAGGCCGCGATCAAGGCTGTGGATGTCGGTGTTCTCGGTGTCGCTGGACTGCATCTGGAGGGACCGCATCTTTCGTTGGCGCGAAAAGGGGCGCATGACGCCGCGCTGATCCGCCCGATGGATGAAGAGGATCTGACCACCCTGATAGCCGCGGCCAGCCGATTGCCTTGCCTTAAAGTAACCCTGGCGCCAGAAGCTGTGTCTGAGCGACAGGTTACCTCTTTGGCTGAGGCCGGAATTCTGGTGTCTCTGGGTCATAGCGATGCGGATTTTGCGACCTGTCAACGTTATGCTGCGGCGGGCGCCCGCTGTGTCACACATCTGTTCAACGCCATGAGCCAGCTTGGAAACCGCGAGCCTGGTCTTGTGGGGGCGGCGCTGGCTAATGCGGGTTTGTCTGCGGGTCTGATTGCCGACAGTATACACGTACACCCTGAGGTCATGCGGGCGGCATGGGCGGCAAAGACCGGCCCGGCCCGGATATTTCTGGTCAGCGATGCCATGGCTGTTGCCGGAACAGAGGATGCCGAATTCAACCTTGAAGGGCGCCGTATTACCAGAACGGATGGCCGCCTGACGCTTGAAAATGGAACGCTGGCAGGGGCTGACCTGGATCTGACGACGGCTGTTCGCATCCTTGTTAAAAATGCCGGTGTCCCGCTGAAGGATGCGCTGAGCGCCGCAACGACCTATCCTGCGAAGTTGATTGGTTTGGCCGAATCTTCCAGTAAGAATCTGGCATCCATGATCCGTATTTCGGCGGATCTTGAATCTTGCGAATGGGCGAATGCCGCGCGTTGAATAAGCCGCCCGCTGCCGAAACGACCCCGGGATTACCGATGCGCCGGGGTCCGTCCCCGGGTGTCATATGATTTTGAATTTCGCGTGCGAACTGTGCTTGACGACACCTTGGGCATGGCATAAACCAGCCACCGCTGAGCGGGCGTCGTATACTGGCTATTACCTCAGCCTTCCAAGCTGATGAAGCGGGTTCGATTCCCGCCGCCCGCTCCAAATCAGCCCCAAAAATCTGCGTCAAATAGCCTTTCGTTTGGGCCATTCGGCTGCACCGCTTGACCCGGCGGGTTGTAGACGCCAAGAAGCGGGATACCGGAATTCGAACACGAAGTAAGGGCCTGACATGGCAAAACCCGTCTCAGCCAGTCCAGCAGCAAAACCCGCACCCGGTGCGGCTGAGGAACGGGCCAGGTCCAGGAAGATCGGTGTTCTGGCTTCGCTCTGGCCATTCATGAAGCCTTATCGATTGCAAATGATTGGGGCCTCTTTGGCCTTGGTTCTGACCGCCAGCATGACGCTGACATTGCCTTTGGCTGTCCGCCGTGTGGTCGACAACTTTCGGATCGAAGACGGAGAGCTACTGGATTGGTACTTTCTGGCGGCGCTGGGCATCGCCGCGATTCTGGCCGTCGGAACAGGCATCCGCTACGCGCTTGTTACGCGCCTGGGTGAACGCGTTGTCGCCGATATCCGCAAAGCCGTTTTTGATCGCGTCATCGGGATGAGCCCCGAATTCTATGAACGTATCATGACGGGTGAGGTGCTGAGCCGGATCACGACCGACACCACGCTGATTCAATCCGTGCTGGGCTCGTCGGTCTCGATCGCTCTACGCAATATGTTGATGTTTCTGGGCGGGCTTGTGCTGATGCTGCTGACCTCGGCCAAGCTGACCGGGATGGTCTTGCTGCTGATTCCGCTGGTTGTGGTTCCGATACTGGTATTGGGGCGGCGCCTGCGGGTTATTAGCCGGGAAAACCAAGACTGGATCGCAGCCTCATCAGGCAATGCCGGCGAGGCGCTGAGCGCGGTTCAAACCGTTCAGGCCTTTACCCATGAGCAGGCCAGCCGAAATCAATTCGGTGAGATGACCGAAACGTCCTATACTGTCTCGCTGCGCCGAATTCAGACCCGGGCCGTGCTGACCGTCATCGTTATATTCCTGGTGTTTTCCGGAATCGTGGGCGTGTTGTGGATGGGGGCGAATGATGTCCGCAATGGTGTCATGACCGAGGGCGTTCTGATCCAGTTCGTGATCTATTCGATCATCATGGCCGGTTCGGTTGCGGCCCTGTCCGAAATCTGGAGCGAATTGCAGCGTGCGGCCGGTGCGACCGAGCGGTTGGTCGAGCTGTTGAATGCTCAGGACACCGTGAACGATCCCGGCCAGGCGCAAGTTTTCCCCGCGCCCGTGCGCGGCGAGATTCAGTTCGACGATGTGACTTTCCGCTACCCGGCGCGTCCAGATGTCGTGGCGTTGAATGAACTGTCGCTGACAGTCAACCCCGGGGAAACCGTCGCATTTGTCGGCCCCTCGGGGGCCGGAAAAACAACCGTGATCCAGATGATTCAGCGATTCTATGATCCTGACTCGGGACGCGTTTGTTTGGATGGCATTGACCTGCGAGATTTGGATCGTTCCAATTTCCGCCGTCATATGGCACTTGTGCCTCAGGATCCCACGATATTCGCAGCATCGGCGCGCGAAAATATCCGATTTGGGCGGCTCGATGCGACGGATGCCGAGGTTGAAGACGCAGCCCGCGCAGCTGCGGCCCACGAATTCATCTCGACGCTGCCCGAAGGCTATGACAGCTTTGTAGGAGAGCGAGGCGTCATGCTGTCCGGGGGACAAAAACAGCGGATCGCCATCGCCCGCGCCATTTTGCGCGATGCTCCGATCCTGTTGTTGGATGAGGCGACATCGGCATTGGACGCTGAAAGCGAGCGCGCTGTGCAAGGGGCTGTCGACAGGTTGCGTGCAGGGCGGACGACGCTGATTGTTGCGCACAGATTGGCAACCGTGAAAAAAGCCGACCGCATCATCGTCCTGGAGAACGGGCAGATCGTTGCGCAGGGAACGCATGACGATCTGGTATCGCAGGATGGGCTGTACGCGCGTTTGGCACGGTTGCAATTTACCGATGGTGTTGCAGCAGAGTAACCTGATGGCGAGATATTTTGTTTTGCGCCCCAGCGTCATTCTACATTCTGGGTTGTTCTGCCGTTAAGCCCTTACTTGCACATGAGCGGGTTTTACTTTCATCCTAGATGAGAGCCTGCGCGTGACGCAGTAAAAGTACAGGGAGGAACTAATGGCATTCGCGGGATTAGACGATAAGGCAAGAATAGAAAATGAAATGCCGTGGGAGGATCGAGACGTACCGGTAACCTTTCATCAGTTACTTTCTCGAACGGCGGCCAAGTTCCCCGACCACAAGGCCATTAGCTTTCAGCTGTTTTCCGGCCCAACCGATAAGGCCGAGACACTGACGTGGTCTGATCTGCTGGGTAAGGTCAATCAGGCCGCCAATCTTTTCAGATCTCTGGGTATCGGTGAAAACGATGTGGTGGCCTATGTTCTGCCCAACTGCAACGAAACTCTGGTGACCCTTATGGGAGGGGCCGTCGCTGGGATCGTGAACCCGATCAACCCGTTGTTGGAGCCCGAGCAAATCGCAGCAATTTTGCGCGAGACGAAAGCCAAGGTTGTTGTGACGCTAAAATCATTTCCCAAAGCCGATGTTGCACAGAAGGTGGAAGAGGCCGTACGCCACGCGCCCGGTGTGAACACAATTCTGGAAATCGACCTGAATCGCTATCTGACGCCTCCGAAATCGTGGATCGTGCCCCTTGTGCGTCCCAAAATGGGCGACAAGGCTAAATTGGCTCATGCGGACTATTTGAATTTCAGCAAAGAGCTGGCGAAACAGCCCGAGACACTGACATTCGAAGACAGTAAATCAGACCGTGTTGCGTGCTATTTCCATACTGGTGGTACAACCGGCATGCCCAAGGTTGCACAACACAAATATTCCGGCCTGATCTATAATGGCTGGTGTGGTGGCACCTTGTTGTTCGACGAAAACGATGTGGTCATGTGCCCACTGCCCATGTTCCACGTCTTTGCTGTGCATGTGATCGTCATGGCTGCAGTGAGTTCGGGTGCGCATGTGGTCTTCCCGACGCCTCAAGGATATCGCGGGGATGGCGTTTTCGACAATTTCTGGAAACTGATCGAGCGTTGGAAAGTCAGCTTTATCATCACGGTTCCGACAGCGATCTCTGCCAAAATGCAGCGCCCTGTCGACGCTGATATCTCGTCAGTGAAAACGGCCTTCTCAGGCTCGGCTCCTTTGCCGGTTGAACTGTTCCGTCGCTTTGAAGAGGCCACCGGCGTCACTATAGTCGAAGGCTATGGCCTGACCGAAGCCACCTGCCTAGTGTCGTGCAACCCGGTGGATGGCGAAAAGAAGATCGGTTCGATTGGCGTTCCGTTCCCTTATACGGATGTGAAAATCCTGCAGGATGGGCCCGACGGTCCGACCGAATGTGGCACTGATCAGATTGGTGAGATCTGTATCTCGAACCCCGGCGTATTTGCGGGCAACACGTATACAGAGGTCGAAAAGAACGTGGGCCTGTTCCACTATGACAAATATCTGCGCACCGGTGATTTGGGCCGGTTTGACGATGATGGCTATTTGTGGATCACCGGTCGTGCCAAGGATTTGATCATTCGCGGCGGGCACAATATCGACCCGGCCGAGATCGAAGAGGCGCTGTTGGGGCATGAGGCCGTGGCATTTGCCGGTGCGATCGGTCAACCAGACGCCCATGCGGGCGAAGTGCCCTGTGCCTTTGTCGAACTGGTCTCTGGGGCCAGTGTGACAGAGCAGGAGCTGATGGAATACTGCAGAGTTCACGTTCACGAGCGTGCCGCGCAACCTAAGCACATGACAATTCTGGACGAACTGCCCAAGACGGCAGTGGGCAAAGTCTTTAAGCCCGAGCTACGTAAGCAGGCGATCACACGCATCTACAACGGTGCGCTTGAAGACGCAGGCGTTGCTGCGCGTGTGGTTTCGGTTCTGGATGATAAAAAGCGCGGACTTGTCGCGCAGCTTGACGCCAACGGTTCCTCGGACGACGATGTCAGCAAAGTGCTGGGATCGTTCACCCGGCCATGGGAGTGGGCTGCCTGATCGCGGAGGGGCTATGGACTATGAACGTCTGATTGATGAAGAAACCTGGGCGTTCATAAGACGAACGGCTGAAAGCTATCCTGATGACGCGGTCGAATTGTCGATCGAAGATCAGCGCGGCGTCTATGACGTAATGTGCAAGGATTTTCGCCAGCCTCGCCCAATGGGTGTTGAAACAGAAGACAGGCGCGCCGATGGCGTGCCTGTTCGCATTTACACCGCAGGCAATCCAAGCCGGACGGTGATCTATTTCCACGGCGGCGGGTTTGTCGTCGGCGGGCTGGACAGTCACGACGATGTCTGTGCCGAACTTTGTGCACAAACTGGGTATCGGGTGATTGCCGTGGATTACCGCCTGAGCCCCGAACATATTCATCCTGCCCAGTTTCACGATAGCTGGGCGGCAACCAACTGGGCGGTGCAAGAGTTCCAGGACCCTTTCGTTCTGGTGGGCGACAGCGCGGGTGGAAATCTGGCCGCCGCAGTTTCACAGCACGGACGGACGCAGTTCGACAATCTTCTTGGTCAGGTCCTCATCTATCCAGGCTTGGGCGGAGATTCATCCCGTGGTTCCTATAAGGAACATGCCCATGCGCCTTTGCTGGCGCTGGAGGATGTGAGTTTTTACGAGAAGGTGCGCTGTGGCGGAGATGTGCCGGAAAACGACCCGACATTCGCTCCATTGCATGACACGGATTTCTCGGGGCTGCCCCCGACCGTGGTGGTAACTGCAGATTGTGATCCCTTACGTGATGATGGTGCGATCTATTGCGAGCAGATCAGGGCTGCAGGTGGGCAGGCTCATTGCATCAATGAACCCGGCCTTGTGCACGGCTATCTGCGGGCGCGCACCATGGTCAAACGTGCGGCGGACAGCTTCGAGAGGATCTCGGTGGCGATAGAGGCGTTGGGCCAGCAGATCTGGCCCTACGACTGATCCCCTACTTCAAGAAGGGCTGACCCTTCATGGTCTCGGCAATCGGGGCACCCAAACGGTCCAGAATCGTGGGCGCCAGCTGTAGCTGGTCGATCACAGCGTCCGCATCGGGGCCTTCGGCGTCACCGAAGTAATACAGCGCGGTTTCCTGCTGCAATGCGCCACGCCCACCGTGATGGCCACGATCGTCCTGGCCGTGATCTGCGGTGACGATGACGTCGTAACCCAATTGCCGCCAGCGCGGGATAAACGGGGCCAGCATTTCGTCCATCACGAAACAGGCATGGTCCATCTCTTCACATTCATGAAAGAACCTATGACCCATGCTGTCCAAAGTGCTGGTATGCAGCAATCCATAGTCCAAGCCATGGCGTAGGCAGAGATTGGTCAGCGTTGCGAACAGATCGACGTCACAGGGCGTCATCTGGTTGGCTTTGCCATAGCCTGTCATAGTGTGGAACCGTCCATGATTGATCGTTTTGCTGTTGGGCTCGTCATATTCAACATCGCGGACATAGTCGAATGGATGGCGATTAAAGAATTGCGACCAGAAGCTGTGGGCCACAGCCCCAGTCACGCCGCCGGCTTCGCGCACTTGGCTGAAGATGTCCTTCTGACTCAGGCGGAACACGTTGCCATTGCCGGTACAGCCATGCTCCTGCGGTGTTACACCGGTATGGATCGAGGCATAGCAGCTTGCCGAGATTGACGGCAGCACAGCGCGCTTCTTCCAAACGCGCGCCTCGCCGGTGTCGACCCAGCCTTCCAGATTGCCGAACAAGCGACGGAAATTGCGCCATGGAACACCGTCCAGAATGATGAGGAGAAGTTTGCGGTCCATGCTCTGACCCTTTTTCAGATTGCTTCAGCCGACCCTAAAAGATTCGGTGCGGTCTGGCTGCCTGATCCCGCCCCGAACGGCAAAATCCCGACACCTTGATCGAATGGCGCCGGGATTTCATAAACTTACGGGAAGGGCCGGGATCAGTTCCCGGCGCTTTCCATTTTGCGGTGGGCGACGACCTCTTCCAGCCAGCCCAGATGCATTTCGGGGACAGAGCTGAGCAGTAGGTCGGTATAGTCATCAAACGGTGGGCTCAGCACCTGCGATTTGGGGCCGTAGCGGACGACTCGGCCCTGATACATCACCGCAATACTGTCGCTGATCGCGCGCACTGTTGCCAGATCGTGGGTGATGAACAGATAGGCCACATCCTCGATCTTCTGCAGGTCCAGCAGCAGTTTGAGGATACCATCCGCCACCAGCGGATCCAGCGCCGAGGTGACCTCATCACAGATGATCATCTTGGGCTTGGCCGCCAATGAACGCGCAATGCAAACACGCTGTTTCTGGCCGCCAGACAGTTCCGCCGGATAGCGATCCATGTACTTCTCGCCCAGCTCGATCTCATCCAGCAGTTCCACGATCCGCTTGCGCTTTTCGGCGCCGCGCATGTTGAAGTAGAACTCCAGCGGGCGCCCGATGATCGTTCCAACGGTTTGACGCGGGTTCATTGCCACGTCTGCCATCTGATAGATCATCTGCAATTCGCGCAGGTCTTCACGGCTGCGGCCCTTCAGGTCGCCACTGAGCTTGCGTCCGGCGAAATTGATCTCGCCATCGCGCGGCGGAAGCAGACCGGTGATCACCCGTGCCAGCGTGGACTTGCCAGAACCGGATTCGCCCACAACCGCTAATGTTTGGCCTGGATGGAGCTCGACATTGACGTTGTGCAGGACGTCGAAATTTAGCCCCTTATAGCGCGCAGTGATCCCGTCAACTGTCAGCACTGGTTCGGATGTTGGCTTCTTTTCTTCATGTTCGATGGAGCGGACCGAGACCAGCGCCTTGGTATACTCTTCCTGCGGGTTGTTGATGATCTGATCGGTGTTGCCGTACTCAACCGTGTTACCCATGCGCAGAACCATGATGTCGTCGCTGACTTGTGCAACGACGGCCAGATCGTGGGTGATATAGAGCGCGGCAACGCCGGTATCACGAATGGCTTCCTTAATGGCCATCAGAACATCGATCTGGGTGGTTACATCCAGCGCAGTTGTCGGTTCGTCGAACACCACCAGATCAGGCTCAGGACAAAGCGCCAGTGCTGTCATACACCGCTGTAGCTGACCGCCCGAAACTTGGTGCGGATAGCGATCACCAATATTGTCCGGATCGGGAAGCCCCAGTTTGGCGAACAGTTCCCGCGCGCGGGCTTCGGCCTCTTTACGCGAGAACTTCTTGTGCTCCACCGCGGCTTCGATCACCTGATCCATGATCTTCTTGGCTGGGTTGAACGATGCTGCAGCGGATTGCGAAACATATGCTACTTCGCCTCCGCGCAGATTACGGATATCGCTATGCGGGGTTTTCAGGATATCGCGCCCGTTAACCCAAACCTCTCCGCCGGTGAGTTCAACACCACCACGGCCATAGGCCATTGAGGCCAGACCAATGGTGGATTTACCGGCCCCGGATTCACCGATCAGCCCCAACACCTTGCCGCGTTCAAGGTCAAAGCTGACCCCGTGCACGATTTCGATATCATGGGGTTTTTCACCCGGTGGATAGACGGTCGCGCCGATTTTGAGGTCGCGGACCTTGAGAAGGGTATCACTCATCCCCGGCCTCCTTTCAGCGATGTGGTACGGTTCAGGACCCAGTCAGCAACAAGGTTGACCGAGATGGCGAGGGTCGCGATGGCAACAGCCGGATATAGCGCCGCGCCGATGCCATAGACGATACCGTCTTTGTTTTCCTTCACGATTCCACCCCAATCCGCCAGCGGCGGTTGGACGCCCAGACCCAGGAACGAGAGGGTCGAGATAAACAGAACCATAAAGATGAACCGCAATCCGAACTCGGCCACCAGAGGCGACAGAGCATTGGGCAGGATTTCCCGGAAGATGATCCAGATACGACCCTCACCGCGCAGCTTGGCAGCCTCAACATAGTCCATCACATTGATATCCACAGCGACAGATCGCGACAGGCGATAGGGGCGTGTGGCATCCAGCAGGCCCATCACCAGGATCAGGATCGGGACAGTCACCGGGACAATCGCCAGAATGACCAGCGCCAGGATCAGTGTCGGGATCGACATGACCAGGTCAACCGCTCGGCTGAGGACCTGATCGGCCCAGCCACCAAGAACAGCGGCCAGCAAGCCCAGCGTGGTGCCGGTGGCAAAGCTGAGGATTGTGGCAGCAGCAGCGATAAAGATGGTCGTGCGCCCGCCATAGATCATGCGAGTTAGCAGATCGCGCCCGATATTGTCCGTACCCAACAGGTGTTTGGCACTGGACGGTTCCCAGACATCACCGACCACCTCAGCCATGCCGTAAGGAGCGATCAGGGGTGCCGCGAGCGCCACGAAAAAGTACAGCCCGGTGAAAAACAGACCGATCATGGCCGAAATAGGAAGATTCTTCATCATTTCGGGTGCCTCAGTCTTGGATTGGCAAGGATGGACACGATATCGGCAACCATGTTTAGCCCGATATAGACCGCAGCGAAGACAACGCCGCAGGCCAGAACCACAGGCACGTCACGCTTGGTCACCGAGTCCACAAGATATTGCCCCATGCCAGGGTAAACGAACACCACTTCGACCACGACGACGCCCACGACCAGATAGGCCAGGTTCAGCATAACAACGTTGACAATGGGCGAAATCGCGTTGGGGAAGGCATGTCGCGCGATGACCTGAAAACTGGACAAACCTTTCAGCTCAGCCGTTTCGATATAGGCCGACTGCATCAGGTTTAGGATTGCGGCGCGGGTCATCCGCATCATCTGTGCCAATACCACCAGCGTCAGCACAAAGGCCGGCAAGGCGATTGCATAGAGCTTTTCGCCGAAGGACATCGAATCGTTGATCATCGCAAGCGAGGAAAACCAGCCCAGTTTTACGGAAACGAAATAGATAATCACGTAGCCGATCAGGAATTCGGGGATCGAAACCGTGGTCAAGGTCACAGCCGAGATCAATTTGTCCGGCATACGGTTGCGATAGCGGACGGCCAACAAGCCAAGGAAGATAGCGAGTGGTACGGAGACGACGGCGGCGGCACAAGCCAGGAACAGCGTGTTGCCCAGGCGCTTGCCGATGCTTTCAGCGATATCCAGTTTGTTGGTCATCGATTGGCCCAGATCGCCTTGAACGATCCCGCCCAGCCATTCGGCGTATCGGGTCAGGGCAGGGCGGTTCAGCCCCATTTCCTCACGTAAGTTAGCAAGAGCCTCAGGAGTTGCGGACTGTCCCAGGACGGCTTGCGCGGCGTCTCCGGGCAGGGCTTCGGTCAGGCCAAAAATCAGGGCCGAAGCGCCAAACAGCAATAGGAGTCCCAGCGCAAGGCGCTGGGAAACCAATTTGATGATAGGATGCATGATCCGTGGTCCTTATCAGGAGAACCACATCTTGCGGGACATGTTGCCGTTCATCATCTCTTGGGTCGGGTCGCTTTCCCAACCTTCCAGCTGATTGCTGACACCTTCGACGAAATCATTGAACATCGGGCAGATTACGCCGCCTTCGTCGCGGACCATCATGCCCATCTGTTTGTAGATGTCCTTGCGCTTGTCATTGTCCAGCTCGGCGCGGGCTGCAAACAGCATCTCGTCAAAGGCCGGAACCTTGAACCGCGTGTCGTTCCAGTCTGCGGTCGACAGATACGCGGTCGAATACATCTGGTCCTGCACCGGACGGCCACCCCAGTACGAGGCGCAGAACGGCTGTACGTTCCAAACCTCGGACCAGTAACCATCGTTGGGTTCACGCTTGATTTCCAGCGGGATACCAGCCTGAGCCGCGGTCTGCTGGAACAGGGCGGCCGCGTCCACTGCACCAGGGAAGGCGCCATCAGCGACCTGCAGAATGATTGGCGAGCCGTCATGACCCGACTTCTTGTAATGCTCAGCTGCTTTTTCGATGCTGAATTCACGCTGCGGGATCGAACCGTCAAACAGCGGGTAGGCCGCGTTGATCGGCATGTCATTCCCAATCGAGCCATAGCCACGCAGAACCTTGTCGACCAGATCCTGACGGTTAATCGCGTGTTTCAGGGCCAAACGCAGTTCATTGTTATCAAACGGTGCCGTGTCGCAATGCATGATAAACACATAGTGGCCACGGCCTGCGGTTGAATGCACAGTCAGGTTCGGTGCGCGACCCAGCAGATCAGCAATCTTGGGCTCAACCCGGTTGATCGCGTGGACCTGACCGGATTGCAGCGCGGCGGTCCGGGCGGTTGCGTCATTGATAACAACCACTTCGACGCTGTCGAAATTGCCGTAATCGCTCCAGTGGTTGGCGAATTTCTTGAACACGTGGCGCACGCCGGGTTCGTTGACTTCCACTTGGTAAGGGCCGGTGCCAACCCCTGCGCCCGGATCTTCCATGCCGCCATCCGGCTGGATGATCAGATGATAGTCCGCCATCAGATAGGGCAGGTCGGCATTTGGTTCATTCAGCGTAACCTGGAAATTGTCGCCATCAGCCTTCATCGATTCGATGCCGCGCATGATGCCCAGAGCACCGGACTGGGAATCCTCGTTCGAGTGACGCTCCATGGTTTTCAGCACGTCTTCGCTGGTCATGGTCTTGCCGTTGTGGAATTCCACGCCCTGACGCAGTTTGAAGGTCCAGACCCTGGCATCCGCGCTGCCTTCGACGCTTTCTGCAAGGCGCGGTTCGATCGATCCATCGGGCGCAACCTCGACCAGTTGGTCGCCGAACTGCTTGCCGTTCTGG
Organism: Ruegeria sp. CDSC025; assembly: GCF_059610805.1. Classification (NCBI taxonomy): domain Bacteria; kingdom Pseudomonadati; phylum Pseudomonadota; class Alphaproteobacteria; order Rhodobacterales; family Roseobacteraceae; genus Ruegeria; species Ruegeria sp. CDSC025. The sequence goes on from NZ_JBXWOJ010000005.1 coordinate 140,491, forward strand.
AACGGAACCGAGCTGGCATAGGTGGCCGGGTCAAGCGAGTTGGTGGATTCCCCGCCCTGCAGGCCAAATTTCAGATCACCGCCCTTTTTCGGGCCAGCCGCGCGTGCAGCATCGGCAAACATTGTGCTGGCCATCGCAGCAGACACACCAAGTGCTGCAGCTTTCCCCATAAATTCGCGGCGGGTCAGCTTGCCAGCTGTAACCTGCTTGGCCATGTGAGTGATTTGTTCGTTCATTCAGATATCTCCCAGTGATTTATCTCGTCAGCCCCTGACGGGTTTTTTTATTGACGCGCCAGTCAAGTTAGGCGCAATTCGGTTGGTCGAGCAAGAAAAAAGTCCGGCTCAGACCTGCTTGAATTTCACATATGATTACGCGGTACGGTATCCTCCTTAGTCTTTGAAAATACCAAACTGCCGTTTTCAAATGCCTTGAGTTCAGCACAGAGGTAGAAGTTTCCGGCGTCTGACCACATTTCGCAAGATGTTTCTGTACGCAGCTCTGTGCCGTCACGGATTATCTCTTGTGTCCAATGGCAATATCCGCGCGCAGATAAGGGGTCATCAGGGCGAATCGACCAACGTTCAAAGGCTGTTCCGCCATGTGTCAGGCCGTGGTGGTTGTCCGTAACAAGGCCAAAGTCATCTTCGATAATCAGATGAGTTTCCCCCGAGTTCATGTCAGTTTCGACCTGTCGAGAGTTCCGGCTGTCTCGGACAGTCGTGATGTCGTGTGCGGCCTCGGCATCCGGGGGGGGGAATACATATGCCTCGCTAGCCGCGTGACGGATGGGCAGCTTGATTTGGCCCTCGGTCAGATGCAGTTCTGCAGACTCGGGCGAAGGCCAGATCAGCGGCCAATAGGCGCTGGATACCGCAATCCGCAAGCGGTGTCCCCTTGGCACCCGATAAGCGATATGGTCCAGATCCAGCGTGACCTCGTATACCTTGCCTAGGACCAATTCGGTCGGTTGCGAATGGGTATCGCGATGGCACAGGTTAAGGACACCGTATGTTATGCGTGTTGTTGCCCCATCGGGATGGACGTGATTCAAGCGCACTGCCATCTGGGCATGGGGACGGTCGGCACTGATGTGCAGGCATATTTGCGGCGCGCCCACGATGTTCAGATCATTGGCCAGTGGGGCGCTGTCGAAACAGGCCGAAAATGCATCATCCACACGCTGATCGCCCGGCATATCCGGCCCCAACCAGATGGCGCAGTATTCTCCGCCTTCCATCCCGCAGGTCTGGGGGGATCGGATGCACGTGTCCAGCGGTCCGGGTTGGTCCAGCCCAACATTAGAAATATTCAGAGTTTGAATAGGAAGATGCGAGGTCGCGCCTTTATCCTCGGTTATCCAGCAACCGGGCCGTTCCTTGTACCAGCGCTGGGGGCGTACCCCATCCATAAGATAGGCGCGATAGTCGGGTTCCTGGTCGACGCCAGTATCCTGGCCTTTCAACCAATGGTCCCACCAACGCAGGGCCTCTTGCAGAAATCCGATTCGGGGCTCGGGAACAGCAAAATGCGGATACTTGTGAACCCATGGTCCGACGATCCCCTTGACCGGAGAATCAAGCTGTTCAACCAATAAAGGCACCGTATTCTTATAGGCATCGCCCCAGCCGCCAACAGCCAAAGTCGCCGCCCGGATAGCGCTGAAATCCTCGCAGACTGACCCGTGACGCCAATAGGCATCCCGAGTCTGATGGCGCAACCAGACAGAGGGCAGAAAGGGCTCGTTCTCAAGGCGGTCCAGCCACAGCTCGCGCCAGTTCGGACGCAGGGCCGGATCGGGAGCGCGCGATGAATAAGACCACATGGTCGCGCCCCAGCCGAGATTTTCGTTCAGCAGGCAGCCACCCTTGTAGTGGATGTCGTCCGCATACCGGTCGGCGGTCGAGCATAGCGTGATAATCGCCTTCAGCGCCTCTGGCTGTAGTGCCGCCACCTGCAAAGCATTGAAACCGCCCCAACTGATCCCCATCATTCCTACAGAACCAGAGCACCACGGTTGCTGCGCCAGCCACTCGATAGTTGCTACTGCATCGTCCAGTTCCTGCTGGGTATACTCATCCTCCATCAGCCCTTCGCTGTCACCATTGCCGCGCATGTCCACGCGGATGCAGGCGTAGCCGCGCTTGGCAAACCATGGATGGGTCAGGGCGTCTCGTGTCGCAGTGCCGTCGCGTTTGCGATAGGGCAGGAACTCTAGAATGGCAGGTACAGGGTGGCTTTCTGCATGCGACGGCTTCCATATCCGGGCTGAAAGCCGGCACCCATCCGGCATGTGAATGCCGACATCTGGCAGGTCTTCGATGTCGAGTAGCGAATTGTCGGCTGGATTCATTCAGTCAGTCTCGGGGCCAAAAGGGTTTTGGTGCAGGTGAAAATCGTCAAATCAGCTTCGGATTGCGACAATAAGGTCCATTACGTTGGTTCCGGTCGGCCCGGTGACGAAAAGAGCATTTGCGCGTTCCAGATAGCTGCCGCTGTCAGCATCCCGCAGCGCCTTTTCCGCACCATCGCCCCAAATGGTCCCGTCAACAATCGCCCCCGCGGCCTGGGTCGGCCCGTCGGTGCCGTCGGTGCCCCCGACAAGCAGCGTCAGCCCAGCAATACCCGCGATTTCTCTGGCCAACGCTAAAGCGAGGGCCTGATTGCGCCCACCCTTGCCTGGATTTCTGGGCAGCACGACAGTTGGCTCTCCACCGAAAACCATGACGCCTTCGGGCATATTGCGCAGCCGTGGCCCCAAACGGGCTGCTATGCTTTTCAGGTCATCGTGCAGGCATTCCTCATTCGCTAAAACGGGTGCGCCCTCGGCCATGGCCAGTCGGGCGGCGGCAGCACGGGCATGCTTGTTCGATGCAACGATGCGCGCAACTCCCTGAAAATCGCGCGGCTCAGGAAGTGCGCCAATGCCCGATCCGATAACGTTCAGGTCATCGCCGGGCACATCGGAAATCGCCAGAACAGTCGCCTTCGCTCCTTTGAACTGGGCCAACAGGCCAGACCCTTTGATTTGGGACAGTTTGCGCCGTTCGGCGTTCATTTCAGAGATATTCAACCCTTCCGACAGCAGTTTTCGGTTCAACTGCTCCAGATTCGCCAGCGTATTGCCGGGTACAAGGTCCTCAGCCAAAGACGAGGCCCCGCCCGAAGCCAGCAGCAGCAAATGCGAAGATGATCCCATCGACTGGACCATCTCACGCAGTGCGCGGCCCGCTTGCAGACTGCGGATATCAGGAACGGGATGAGAGGCCTCGATCACCCTGACATGGTCAGGCAGGGCGTCCCCGTGGCCATCCTTGGTGACAACTAGCGCGGGGAGGGGGCCGAAATGGTCCAGCGCTGCGCGGGTCATCGCCGCCGCAGCTTTGCCGACAGCCAGAATTTGGTTGGGTTGCTCTACATCGTTCAAGGCGGATAACGTCGCCGCATATCCACCAACCGCGTCAACCCCGGCCTGCCATATTCGGGTTGCCTTTTGCCTTTGCTCCATCAGCTTTCGACCCAGATCGTGACCGGGCCGTCATTGACCAGTTCGACGGCCATATCCGCCCCGAATTGACCGGTTTCGACAGGGACGCCAAGACCACTTAGCCGATGCGCGAAAACCTCATACAAGCGTTTTCCAACCTCTGGCGGTGCCGCTTCAGAAAACCCCGGGCGGTTCCCGCGCGAGGTATCAGCGGCAAGTGTGAACTGGCTGATTACTAGGGCCGAGCCGCCCGTATCCAGAACCGACCTGTTCATCTTGCCGGCCTCATCCTTGAATATCCGCAGCTTTGAGACCTTGGCAGCAAGCTGTTCGGCCTTTTGGTCGTCATCCCCCTGCATCGCGCAAACCAGTATCAGCAGGCCCGGACCGGTTTGTCCGATCACCGTACCCTCGACCGAGACTTTTGCCAGCGAGACCCTCTGCAACAGCGCACGCATTTGGTTCCTCCATTTGATGGTCAGTCGACCCACTCGACAAACGCGTCGGGCGCGGCGCGACTGGTTCTAAACCTGTTGGCCGGGTGGTCTTTGTCTGCATAGCCGAAAGAGATCGCACATAGGATCAGACGGTCATCCGGGATGTTGAAATATCGGTGCAGAAAAGGGCCATAGCTGGCCACTGCGGCCTGCGGAATTGTCGCTATGCCCAGAGCCTGCGCCGCTAGGGTGAAGGCCGTAACAAAGCCACCACAATCCATCGCGCCATAAGCGCCGAGTTCCGTTGGGCTGGATATGATTGCACAATGGGGCGCTCCGAAAAGGGCGAAATTCTCCATCATCTGCCGGGTGGACCCGGCGCGATCTCCGCGTTCAACGCCAACGGCTTCGTAAAGGGCCCAGCCGCATTCACGGCGGCGTTCCTGGTAGATGCCCGAATAGGAGGCAGGAAAGGGCAGGTCCGGGGATGGCGTGTCCGCGGTTACCTCATCCTGCAGAGCCTTCCGAAACTTATCGGTCTCTGGCCCGCTGGTGATGGTCACGTTCCAGGGCTGCGCATTGCACCAGCTTGGAACGCGGGCTGCGCTGGTCAGGATCTGATTAATCTGATCCTTTGGCACCGGGTCAGACAGGAAGGCGCGGCAGGAATGCCGTTGATCCAGTAGACTGTTCAGAGCGGATAGTGTCACACAGGCCTCCCCATCGGCGTTGACAGGGCGCAGGATGAGGTCAGACTGGCGGATGTTCAAGTGCTGATGCGGTTAGCCGGTCACGTCATTGCTGACCGGTTGCCACCATGTAACCAACACCGGCAGCTACCAAAAGGCCAAGGCACACGGCGACAGAGATCTTGAGCGCTGACCAGGGACGTTCCCCCTGAACGCGCCCGGTGCGGCCGTTTACTACAAACCTGTACGTCTGCCCCCGATATTTGTAGGCGGCCATCCAGATCGGCAGGAGGACATGCTTGAAGGTCACATCCCGCACATCGGTCTCAACCGCATGAACGCGCTGCCGATCGCCACCAATATCAAAGCGTACATCCCGTTCTATCACGCGGGACATATGTGTGCGGGCTTCGGTGTAGCCGTCATTCAATTCGACTGTATAGGCCTCGGCCCGAAAACCGGCGAGGTACTCAGGCTGATACGGTTCCAACGCGGGTAAATCCCAGGGTTCCAGCGCGTCGGTGTACTTCTTGGGCAAAGACTGGGATGCCAAAACCAGAACGTCATCAAAGAACCGTGCGACCCGGCCCGATTTCGGGGACCATCTCACCTTGGCGACCCTTTGCTGTACACGCTTGCCATCGCGCATGACGCTGCGTGTTTCATAGTAAACTATGCCGCGCTCGCCCCGATATGTGGATTTCGTATCCGCATCGAAGGTCCAGTATGGAACATAGATACCCTGCATCTTGCGCCCTTTGCGGGCATAATCCTTCAACCCGTTTGGGGCGAACCATAACCGTCCCAGCCAGTCTCCCATCGCCTTATGCGCAGTGCGTTCATCCAGCGCAAAGGGCAGCACGCCGCGGGGTTTGATGTGACGGCTGATGCCGGTATCCGTCACTACTGGGGTTGCGCAAAAGGGGCATTCGGCTGCGTGCGTGGCCGGGTCAAATTCAACTTGAGCCGCACAGTTGGGGCAGGTCAGAACACGCGTTTCCTCGATCTCATCGTCAGGCAGCTGATCCGAAAGCGCACTGTTGAAATCCAGCTCTTTCAGGCTGGAACCGCCCCACGGTCCGGCGCCAATTGCCTCTGAGTGACCGCAATGGTCACAGGTGAGCGTACCATCACCGGGATTGAACCGATAATCCGCCCCGCATTGATCGCAGGGAAAGCGGTGTTCGTCTACAATGTTAGGGTCGGTAGGGGCCATTGAAGTCTCGAATTTGCGTTATCGGCCAGAGGACAGGCGCATCCGGTTCAGCACCCCGTCCCGTTTGATGAAATGATGCCAGATGGCAAAGGCAGCGTGACCTAATGCGACGAACAACAGGGCATTGCCCACGGTTTCGTGGACCTCACCAGCAACATGGATACCCCCGAACCAGGCCAACATGCCGAAGATTGGCACCGCGACCATCAGCGCATAAAGCAAGAGATGTCCCAACTTTGCTGCGGTCGCCATCAGGGCCGAGCTCTCCTCAACCGGGGCAGGCGCGCCCTGTCGCCACCGTAGAAGGATGCGGACCAGGATCAGCGCAAAGACGATGCAGCCAAGCCAGACATGAGGGGTGGCCCCTTCTGTCCAGACCGTGTTGCCCTCGAGCCGGGCGTGCAGGGCCCGTCCCATGCCATCGCTGCTGATCCATTCGCCGATGATGATCACAGCGATCAGCCAGTGCAATACGATTTGGGGCTTTGAGTAGCGGTCCAAAGTAGACATTCGTTTGCTCTTTCAGAGAGGTTGCGGATACGCGTTAAACGTTGCTGCCTAAGCTTTCCGTCACTTCAGGCTCCGGGCGGGGGTGGCGGCAGGATCGTGAACAACTGCGCCAGTTCCTGTACCTCACCCGCCTTTTTCCAGCCGTCCTGACCGGCGGTCCAGACATGGGTGTCTCGTGTGATCTCTCCGTCTGTCGCCATGCGGCCCATCTTGGCCTTGGAAAATGGCCCGCTGGTTTGCCCGTCAACGGCGATATGCCAGACATGTTCCACTGGCGGTGGCGGCGGAGGCGCCGTATGCGCCGCAGGTTGCTGGGCAGCGGGGGCGGAACCGCCCCACGGACCGCTCGGCTGACCCGCTGCCATGTTCGACATCTGCTGTGCCATGGCCATGCCCATTCCCATGCCAAGGCCAGCGCCCATGCCACCGCCCTGACCGGGATTGTTGGCCGCGGCTGTCATCGCCTCAGCGGCTGAATACTGGGTGAATTTACCCAGATCACCAGCCAGCCCCATCGATGTCCGCTTGTCCAGCGCCGCTTCAACTGCGGGTGGCAGTGAGATGTTCTCGATATAAAATTCAGGCATCTCCAGCCCGTACCCGTCCAAGACCGGGGTCACTTCTGCCGCGATCAACTTGCCCAGATCGGCGGTATTGGCGGCCATGTCCAGAACCGGAATGCCTGATCCTGCGATGACCCGGCTGAATTCCTGAACGATGATATTGCGCACCTGAAAGCTGATCTCGTCCATCGTGAACTCACCATCGGTGCCGACGATTTCGATCATGAATTTTGCTGGGTCTTTGACCCGGGTTGTATAAGTACCGAAAGCGCGAATGCGGGTCGGTCCGAATTCCGGATCGCGCAGCATGATCGGATTCTTGGTGCCCCATTTCAGGTCATTGAAGCGAGTCGTGTTGACGAAATAAATCTCGGATTTGAACGGAGACTGAAAGCCATGGTCCCAATGCTGCAGTGTCGTCAGGATCGGCATATTGTTGGTCTCGAGCATATAGAGACCGGGAGTGAAGACATCCGCCAGCTGCCCCTCATGCACGAAAACGGCCGCCTGGCCTTCGCGCACGGTCAGTTTGGCGCCGTATTTGATCGCATGGCCCTCGCGTTCGAACCGCCAGACCATCGTATCGCGGGTGTCGTCGACCCAGTGGATGACGTCGATGAACTCGCCGGTCAGAAAATCGAAAATACCCATTTGGGGTCTCCTTATCTTGGGCTCACAGCTGCTGGCCCATCAGTTCGCGCGCAATGATCCGCACCACGGGACGCGCGTCTTCGACAGCCACGCCAGGCTCAAGACGCGGGTCATAGAGCATTGTCAGTAATTTCTCGTCATGGCTGGTCAGCAGCGCAAATTCATCGTCATCATTAAAGATGGATGGTCGCGCAGCGTTGCTGTCATTGGAGAGTCCCAGCCCCTGCGCCATTTCTTCGTGGATGCAACTGCGCCGCAGCATATCAGGCAATTCAGCACGGATCAGCACCACCGCCCGAACAAACCGGTGCAGGGACCGGTTGGTCGGAGACGCGATGACAAAACAGTCAATATTTGAACGCGGGTTTGCAACCAGGTCAAGCAATGGCTGATCGATGCCAGGTACAAGCTGTTTCAGGCGGGAGACCACGTATGCACCGTCATCCTTTCCCGCGAAAAAGACATGGAAATTTGCCTTGCGGGTAACGACAGACATCGGATGACCGGTCACTTTGGACAGCCGCGCGGTAAAGGTCTCGACCTGTTCGGCATCCTTTGCCCGCATTTCGGGGGACACAGACGGGGCGAATTCTGTCTGAACACGGATGGGGGCGGACCATCGGCTAAGCTGGCCCTCGGTCGAGTATGTGGTCGCGGTGACGGCGTGATCTGGATACTCGTTGAAAAAGGCAATCGTCTCGAAATTGCGCTCCAGATCGCTGGCATCATAAGGAGTGTCCGGCCCGCCGCCATCGCTGCGCAGCATACCACGCGTCAGCAGGTCACGTTCTACCCGCTGATAGAACCGCGCCAGATCCTGACTGGCCGCAGATGGAGGTACATAGGCATTGAGGGCAGGCGCTGGGGGGGCTACGGGGCGCGGTTGAGGGGCAACCGAAGACGTCAGGGCCTCGTCGCAGTTGGCCAGCGCCAGCAATGCGACCAGACCCAATACGGGCTTCAGATATCCCTGTGACCGCACCTTCAATCCACCATCAGCCCGGAACAGCTGTTCCGGCGTTGTCACCGATACCGTCCTTGCGCGCTTTGGCTGCGGCCAAAGTGTCGCGCAGTTCGGTTTCCATCTTCTGCAGCTCTTGCTCGGCAGCGGCGCGTTTGGCCTTGCCTTCATCCGCAATCTCCAGGCTTTCATTGATGGTTCCGATCAGATCGGCATTGGCCTGTTTTACGGCCTCGATATCAAAGACACCGCGCTCCATTTCCTGACGGATCACCTTGTTCGACTCGCGCAGGTTGGCGGCATTCGCGGTCAGAAGGTCGTTGGTTAGGTCATTCGCATCGCGCACGGCGGCGGCGGCCTCGGCGCTGCGCTGAATGGTGACGGCTTGTGCCAGCTGGGTTTCCCAGAGAGGCACGGTGTTCACCAGGGTCGAGTTGATCTTGGTCACCAGAGATTTGTCATTTTCCTGAACCAGACGGATCGAGGGCAGCGACTGCATGGTGACCTGTCGCGTCAGCTTCAGATCATGCACCCGGCGTTCCAGATCATCGCGCGCAGCACGCAAATCGCGCAGCTCCTGCGCTTTCATCACCTGATCCTCTTCGGGCGCGGCCTGAACCTCGGCCTCTTTCTGAGGAATGTCCTGACTGTCCAGTTCGTTCAGCTTCTCTTCGCCGGCCGCGATGTAAAGCGCCAGCTCATCATAAAAGCCCAGCGTCTTTTCATACAGGATGTCCAGGGACTTGATGTCCTTCAACAGCGTATGTTCATGCGAAAGCAAGTCATCCGTGATCCGGTCGATCTGGCCTTGAACCTGTTCGTATTGGGCGGTGAACTTGGCGAACGGGGCGGCCTTGCCCAACAGTTTTTCCCACCAGCTACGCTCGCGCCGCACGTCGAGTTCGCTGACCGAGAATCCACGGATCGTAGTCACGATATTACGCAGGCTGTCACCTGCCGGACCGACATCCTTGTTGCGGACATCCGCCAGCATCGCCTGGCTGATTTCCTGCAACTCGGCCTGCGCACCCGAGCCGAAGGACACGATGGAATTCGTGTTCCCCATGTCGATCTCGCCCATGCGTTTACGAATTTCAGCACCTACAGGCTCGTCGGCCTCTTTCAGAAGGACAACTTCCGCCGTGGGGTCGGGCAGGGCGACGGCGGTCACTTCCTGTAGCAGCGTTTCGGCTTCGACTGCCTTGTTCTTTACTTCTTCGGACATGGGGTAATCCTCTCTGTATACTTCGGGCCGGTCAGTCCAACCGAACGCCTTCGCGCTGCAACCGTTCGCGCAGCACGTCAATTTCAACCGTCAGATCGCTGCGGTCATCCAATAGCATCTTACGGGTCCTGGCAGAGAAATTCTGTTCCAGGTCATCCAGTAGAGACGAGTAATTCTGCAGCGACTGTGCATCACGTGTTCTCGCATAAACATCCGAGAACTTGACCGTCGCGTCACGGGCACCCTGCAGATAGACGGTCAGGTATTTTCTTGCTCCGGCCAGATCGCGCGGATCTTCTTCGACGGTGCGAAACAAATCGCGGGCAGTTTCCTGAAATCGCTCGACCCGCGCTTCGATCCGGCGGTCCCCAGCACGTTTGATGGCGTCGGTCATTTCGGTCAGATGCGCCTCAGCGTCTTCGACTACCCGTGCGACACGGTCCTGCTGAAAGGTATCGATGCCTTCCATGCCTTTGTCTGACATAGGGTCCAGGCCGAAGGAAACGGAATGCAACACAGCAGCGGCGGTGCCGAATAAAACTGGGGCGATGAGGCTGGCGTCAGACACGGTTGCCGCATCGAGAAACTCGGATCGGTATGAGGCCAATCCAGCCCCAAGGCCGGTCAGAACGCTGGAAAATATCTTGCGGGGAATTGCCGGGCGCCGGGCTGTGCGCCGCGCGTTATAGGCCGCTTCGGCCCGCAACCCTTCGCGCAGCAGAAAGGCCGCCCCGGTCAGCAAACCAGCGGCAATCAGGCCAATGGTCATCCCGATTGCACCGTCGTTCAGCGACAGAAACACCAATGGAACAGCCGGGATAAACAGGATATTAGCCCGTGCTCCAGCTGGTTCTACGCGCGCGCCATCAAACTGACCGCGCGCCGGTTGATCTGTCGACGAATCTGAGTCGTTTGGGCTGTATTTGCCGCCAAAGCGTTTGGCCATGTGCTTACAGCCCTCCCAGTAACCCGGTGCAGACGCCGAACAACAGAACCAATAAGGCCACGTAAGCCAGTTTTTGTACTCCGGACCCGGACATGATGCTCCCTGAGTTTCTCTTTGCGGAAAACTTAGGGGATGCGCGGCCCCGGCGCTAGGGGGAAGGTTACCTAACCCTTATCATTTGCGAGATTTCTTGCCGATCGGAGGCCGTTTGCGCTGTGGCCGTGCAGGGCGTTTGGCCGGAGCCTCGGGCTCAGCCTCAAGACCAAGCTGATCACGCATGACCCGGCGGCGAATTTCCTCGACCTCTCCGGGTTTCAGTTTGCCCAACTGAAACGGGCCGTACGAGACGCGCAACAACCGGTTCACGGCAAAGCCGATATCCTCGATCGCGCGGCGGATTTCGCGGTTTTTACCTTCGCGCAGGCCAATGGTCAGCCAGGCGTTTGCACCCTGTTGCCGATCGAGTGTTACTTCCATCGGTTGGAACCGTTCACCCTCGATCACCAGCCCCTTTCGGAGCGGCGCGAAATCCTCGTCTTTTGGACGCCCGTTTACACGGACGCGGTATCTGCGCAGCCATCCGGTGGCAGGCAGTTCCAGCTTGCGCTTGATGCCGCCATCATTTGTCAGCAACAGCAACCCTTCCGAGTTCAGGTCAAGCCGCCCGACGCTCATGACGCGGGGCATGTCCTCGGGCAACTTGTCGAAGATCGTCGCGCGGCCTTTTTCGTCCTTCGTCGTCGTAACCAGACCGGGTGGCTTGTGGTACAGCCAAAGACGTGACGGTTCCGGCTCGGACACCGGCTTGCCGTCGACGGTGATCTTGTCTTTGGCGGTAACGTTCAGCGCGGGGCTGTCGATGGTCTTGCCGTTCACAACCACACGACCTGCTTCGATCATGCGTTCCGCTTCCCGGCGCGAGGCGACGCCAGCGCGGGCAAGGACTTTGGCGATCCGGTCGCCTGGAGGAGGGGTATTAGTCATTTGCAGCCCATAGCGCATCCCGCCGCCTTGCGAAAGGCAGGTTTCTGATGCAGTCAGAGGCATGGAGTTCAGATCGTACATGGATATCGCGCTTGAGCAGGCGCGCGAAGCCGGTGAACGCGGCGAAGTTCCGGTAGGGGCTGCTATCGTGCTGGGCGACCGGGTTGTCGCCGTGGCAGGCAATCAGACACGCGAGTTGAACGACCCAACCGCACATGCCGAGATTCTGGCCCTGCGCGTCGCCTGTGCTGCGACCGGATCGGAACGCCTGATTGACCACGACATCTTTGTCACACTGGAACCCTGCGCGATGTGCGCCGCGGCTTTGGCCGCCGCTCGTGTTCGGCGGATCTATTACGGGGCCTCTGATCCCAAATCGGGTGGGGTAGCTCACGGGGCGCGTGTGTTTTCCCATCCACAGTCGCACCATAAACCCGAAGTGTTTGACGGTATTGCCGCCAAGGATTGCGAAGCCCTGCTGCGCGAATTCTTCACCAAAAAGAGGGCCAGTAAATAATCTGGGTTGGGACCACCGGCCTGCGGTGCTAGGGTTTGGCCCAGTCCACGCGATAGACCGTCTGTGGACCACCGAACCCCTTTAGTTGAGCCGAAATCGGAGCGCTGAACTGCAGCCCGGCGGTCGCGCCCAGCAGCAATCGGGTAACGTCGGTGACAAGAATTTCATTTGCGCCACAAAGGCCAGTCACCCGTGCGGCCTTATTGACCACTGATCCAAAGAAATCCTCGTCCCGCTGAATGACATCGCCGGTATGAATGCCAACCCGAAGACCCAAGGGTATATCCGACTGTAGGGCCGCATTTTCCCTCTGGAATTCGGTCGCCGCTTGGATCGCGTCGTGGACAGAGGAGAAGATCGACATCGTGCCATCCCCAAGTGATTTGACCAGTCGGCCGCCATGGGTGTGAATCAGATTTTCAGCCAGATCGAAATGGCTGGATATGAGCGCGGTCCATTTGTGATCTCCGACCTTACGCGTAATTTCAGAAGAACCCGCGATATCAGTAAACATGACCGATGCCGCGCCCTCTTGTTGATCCTGAGTGAATTCCTGCCGAGCTGCCGCGATCAATGCGTTCAGCGCTTCATGCTCGATCCCGATTTTCTCCATGTTCGAAGTCGGGTTGGAGACATGCATCTGGATCATCTTCCAGACACCGTTTTCCAGATGCAATACAAAGGTGAACCTATGGAGTGTGGCTTTGCCGTTTGATGTGAATGCAAGTGTTGCTTCGCAATGGGCCCATCCTATGTCACCGCATTCAAACGCCTCGAGCGAATGTTCGTCCCAGCTGAAATCCGGAATTTCGCGGGTGTGGTCGGCAAAGCCCTGGCGGAACACCTGTCCGGACCAGCTTTCGCCATCTGCCGACCCCTGATACCGCAGATGTTCAGATGACGAGAGCAGGTTCATCAGCGCGGCGCGATCCTTGAGGCGAACCGCATCATTCCAGCGCCGTATGACAGCGACCAGTTCTGGAGAGGGTGTTACCGCGTTACTCATCAAGCGGCTACAGCTTGATGGCTTGCATCAGCTGCGGTTCGATCACCTCGACACCCGGCAAACCGTCCGCCAGCACCTGCGCGGATTGTTCCAGAATCGGGAAGGTCTTGTAATGGCAGGGAATCACGGTTTTGAAATTGAAATAGCGCTTTGCAGCATAGGCGGCGCCTCTCATGTCCATGGTAAAGTGGCCCCCTGCGGACAGGATACCAATATCGGGATTATAGTAATCCCCCATCCAGTCCATATCGGCCATGATATCGGTGTCGCCCGAAACATAGAGCATGTGCCCCTCGGATGAGATCATGAAACCGACCTCGCTGCCGCCGGTTCGCAGCCCGTCTGGGGTCGAAAATGTCGAGCTGTGCGAGGCGGGTACCATCGAGACCATAACACCGTTCAGGTTGACCGTGCCGCCTTTGTTGAAGCCGACTGTTTCCAGACCCTCGGCTTCGCTCCAGTACCCCATTAGGTCATACTGACCGACCACGGGGACGTTCAGATGTTTGGCCAATGAGACAACGTCAACAACATGATCGAAATGCGTGTGTGTCAGCAGGATATGTGTCGCGTCTTCCAAAGCAGCGTCATGCTGATCTTCAGGCAAAACGGGGTTGCCGGTCAGCCAAGGGTCGATCAGAAGAACCTGTCCTGCTGTTTCAATGCGAAAGCTGCCATGCCCAAGCCAGATGATATTCATGAAAAGCACTCCCAAATGAACTGTTGGCTGCAGACTAGCATCGGGTATGTAAAATTTCATGGATTGGTTTCGGGAAATTGACAGTTATTGCGAGCGTTTATCGCCTGCCTATTGGGCAGAGCCGATAAATGCGGTTACGAATGCCGCCTTTTTGATTGCGGCTTTCATTATGTGGCGGCGGGTGCGCGGGCCGGGGATGCCATTGGCAAAAATGCTTGTGGTTATCCTGGTCGGCATCGGAATTGGCAGTTATTTGTTTCACACCCATGCACAGGTCTGGTCCGCGTTGGCGGATACAGCACCCATCCTGCTTTTTATCCTGACCTATATTTTTGCAATGAATCGCGACGTCTGGCAGTTGCGGCCGCTTTACGCGGGGATCGGCGCGGCCCTGTTTGTGCCATATGCCGCTTTGACGATTCCGGTGTTCCAACTGATTCCGGGTCTGGGCGGATCGGCCGCCTATGCTCCGGTGCCGCTATTGATCCTGATTTACGCCGTCCTGTTGTCGAAATGCCTGCCTGATACCGCCCGCGGGCTGGCGACCGGCGCAGTGATCCTGATCGTGTCAATTACCTTTCGCGCTTTGGACGCACCGATTTGCACGCAGTTCCCGACTGGCACGCATTTTCTGTGGCACATCCTGAACGCCACGATGTTGGGCTGGATGATCGAGGTCTACCGCAGGCACCTAAGCCGTGCGTCTCAGGCCTGAAACGCAGCAGCCAGTTCTGTCGGCAGGTCAAATTCGGCCAGAACCCTGGTGCGTGCATCGGATGACATCTTACGCGCGGTTTTCTCGACAATGCTGAGGATTTTTTCCTGCGAGTGCTTTGCGGCGAAGGGAGCGAAATACCATTTGAGGAACACAAAACAGGCCACATCTTCCAGCGCCTGTACCTCGTTGTCACGTTTGATACCCTGCTTGCGCACCATGCGTCCGGCGTCTTGGATTTCGTTTTCTTCAAATCCGCACTGCTTCATCAAGGTCATGACGGTTTGCGCATGGTGTTCGCCCTGCGCCTTGCGCCAAGCCAGATACCCGGCGCGCCCTTCGGGATATTCACTTCGGGCCAGCTTCCAGCGTTCAACATGTTGCCCGCGTGCGGCGATCTCAAGCGAGTTCGATGCATCGGGAAAAAGCCTGGCCAGTTCAGCGCTCATGCGTTGTCCGTAAAGCAACGCTGCGGGTTGGCCGTTCTCCAAGGTTGGATCTTGGGTGTTGGCTGCGTCGATTGCGTCCAGGACTGCCTGTTTTCGCGCGCTCATTCTATGCTCCGTGGGCTTGCCGGAAATCCGGCGGTGTGTTCGGACGCATCGTAGCGAGTCGGCAAATCAAACGCAGCAGTCAAATGCGAAATTCCGGGTCGGAGAGGGGGATCCGACCCGGACGAAGTTGTGGCGTCAGTTACCCAGCTTCGTTTTGTCCTGTGTAACTGGTTCGGAAACCTGATCGGGGAAAGACAGGTCGCGGGTTAGCGAACCCATGGTGGGTCCGAATGCCTGAGCTTGCGTAGCAAGAACAGTAGTGGCCAACACAAATGCGGTCATGAGCGTTTTCATCATCTTACTCCAGTTAGTGGCTGTGCCATGCTGTAAGAAGTGAACGGCGCAGTTCACTTTTTCAAGGCGGATTCTGAACTAATTGGTTTACTTTTGTGCATAGGCGCTATGCATTTTTGTATGGCTAAGCCGCCTCCTTGCATAGAAGGGGCAGAACAACCGCCTGCTACCCTTGCGACCGAGGCATCAGACAGGTAAATGCCCCCTGACGCATATGAGGTTTTCCGATGTCGATTGACCAAAGCACCGCCGCAAAGGTGGCCAAACTGGCCCGGATCAAGGTCGAGGATGACGCGCTGCCTGCGCTGGCATCCGAGTTCAACACCATTCTTGGGTTCATCGAACAGTTGAATGAAGTGGATGTCGACGGTGTCGAGCCGATGGTTTCGGTCGAACCGATGCGCCTGAAGCGCCGCCAGGATGTGGTCACCGACGGCAACCAGCAGGACAAGGTTCTGGCCAATGCCCCCGACGCACGCGAAGGTTTTTTCGCAGTCCCCAAAGTGGTGGAGTAAGACATGAGCGATCTGAACAAACTGGGCCTGGCCGAAGCCCGCGACGCGCTGCGTGCCGGTGATGTCACCTCGGTCGAGCTGACCGAAGCCTGCTTGACCGCCATTGATGCAGCAGATGCGCTGAACGCTTTTGTTCATAAAACCCCCGAGATCGCGATAGAACGTGCCAAGGCAGCGGATGCGCGCATCAAAGCGGGTGATGCGCCGTCGATGTGTGGTCTGCCGATCGGCATCAAGGACCTATTCTGCACCAAGGGTGTGCCCTCGCAGGCAGCCTCAAAGATTCTTGAAGGCTTCAAACCTGAATACGAATCTACCGTTTCGCAGCAACTGGCCGATGCGGGTGCCGTGATGCTGGGCAAGCTGAACATGGACGAGTTTGCCATGGGCAGCAGCAACGAAACTTCGGTCTATGGCAATGCGGTCAGCCCGTGGCGCCGTGGCAATGACGACGCACAGCTGACACCGGGCGGGTCCTCCGGCGGATCGGCTTCGGCGGTGTCGGCTGATCTGTGTCTGGCCGCCACCGGCACCGATACTGGCGGCTCGATCCGCCAACCAGCGGCTTTTGTCGGGATTACTGGCATCAAGCCGACCTATGGCCGGTGTTCGCGCTGGGGCATCGTGGCCTTTGCATCCTCACTGGATCAGGCCGGGCCGATGACCAAGAGTGTCCGCGACGCGGCGATCATGCTGGAAACCATGTGCGGTCATGACCCCAAGGATTCCACCAGCGCCGAGTTGGCCGTCCCGAATTTCGAGGCCATGCTGACCGGCGACATCAAGGGCAAGAAGATCGGTATCCCCAAGGAATACCGGATGGACGGCATGCCCGCCGAGATCGAAAAACTCTGGGCAGATGGCGCGGCGATGCTGAAGGACGCAGGGGCCGAGATCGTCGACATCTCGCTGCCGCATACCAAGTACGCGCTGCCCGCCTATTACGTGATTGCGCCTGCCGAGGCGTCCTCGAACCTGGCGCGCTATGATGGTGTCCGCTATGGCCGCCGCGCGCAGTTGGGGCAGGGCGACGGCATCACAGAGATGTACGAAAAGACCCGAGCCGAAGGCTTCGGGCACGAGGTGCAGCGCCGGGTGATGGTCGGGACATATGTTCTGTCGGCGGGTTTCTATGACGCCTATTACAACCGCGCCCGCAAGGTCCGCACGTTGATCAAGAAAGATTTCGAGGACGTCTTCGCCGCCGGTGTCGACGCCATCCTGACCCCGGCCACGCCGTCGGCGTCGTTCGGTCTGGGTGAAATGACCGAGGCGGATCCGGTTCAGATGTATCTGAACGACGTCTTTACCGTGACGGTCAACCTTGCTGGTTTGCCGGGTATTTCGGTTCCTGCGGGTCTTGATTCTCAGGGTTTGCCGCTTGGTCTGCAGCTGATTGGCCGTCCATGGGACGAAGGCGATTTGCTGAACACAGCCTATGCGCTGGAAAGCGCTGCGGGCTTTGTGGCCAAGCCGGGGAAATGGTGGTAATCCTCTGATCAACAAGACAACGTAGAACGGAGCAGCTGGATGCGCTTTTCGATTCTGATCCCCGCAATCGGGTTGATGGCCGCCTGTAACACGGTGGCCCCGGTTCAGGGTACAGGGTTCAACACCCCGTCTTATCAGGCTCAAAGAGAAGCTGAGCTGGCAGGGCAGGGCGGCACTGGAAGCCCTCTACCGGAACCCTATGAGGTCTCGCAGCAACCCTTAGGCTCGTCCACATCGGGCGCGGATGGCGCTGACCTGGCCACGGCCACTGCTGCAGCGCTTGCAAGCACCTCGACGCAGGCGACCGCCACTTCAGCATCGGTGCCGACTGCCAGTAACAGCGGCATCTCTGACGAACAGGATTTTGCTGCGGTTTCTGAACGTCGCAGTATCGAAACCGATGCTGCTCGAATCGAACAGAACAGCCAAACCTATGAGGTTGTCGCCCCAACCGCGGTTCCGCAACGCGGAGCGGATGGTCAGCCAAACATCGTCCAATTCGCGCTGAGCACATCCAATCCGGTCGGTGCCCAGCTCTACAGCCGTGCGGGGTTCAACCTGCAGGCCAAGGCACAGCGGAATTGCGCGAAATTCCCATCGGCGGACCAGGCGCAGATCGAGTTCCTGTCAAATGGCGGTCCCCAGAAGGACCGCAAGGGGCTTGACCCTGATGGCGACGGATATGCTTGCGGCTGGGATCCCAGCCCGTTCCGCAGTGCCGTCAACAACTGATCCTCAGCCCATCTGGCACCCATCCCCCAATTTCGGAGATCGCCGGGATGGGCTGACGCCGTCTTTGGTGGTTCTCCACTACACCGCAATGGACAGTGCACAGGCTGCGCTGGATCGCTTGTGTGACCCGGCTTTCGAAGTCTCTGCGCATTACCTGATCGGTTCCGATGGCACGCTTTGGAAAATGGTGCGCGAAGAGGACCGGGCCTGGCACGCCGGAGCAGGGGAGTGGCGCGGGCGAACCGATATCAATTCGCGTTCGATTGGGATAGAACTGGATAACACTGGGCTGGTTCCGTTTTCGGAGCCGCAAATGGCTGCTTTGGAGAACTTGTTATCGGATATTCAAGACCGTCTGGGAATCCAACCATGGAATGTTATCGGCCATTCGGATTTGGCCCCCCAGCGAAAACTTGATCCTGGTTCCAAGTTCGATTGGGATCGCCTTGCGCATCTTGGGTTGGCCGTAGGGCCTACTGTCCTCAAGGGTATTTGCCTGGATCAAATGCCTCCAGATGAGAAACACTTCGCATTTATTGCGATGAGAGTAGGCTATCCAGAGGCCAGCACCGAGGATTTACTGAAAGCGTTCAGAAGCCGGTTTTCTCCGGTGCGGCGCGGCCCGCTTTCCAAGGAGGATATGGGTGATATCGAAAGATTGGCAGGGTTCATGGAACATCTTGACGGTATCCGAGCGGAAGTTTAGTCGGGTCTTTGCGCGGAGGGCCGGATGGCCGCTGGGGCGTAAGCCCGAGAGGAAAGTCCGGACTCCACAAGACAACGGTGCCGGGTAACACCCGGGCGGGGAGACCCGACGGAAAGCGCCACAGAAATCAGACCGCCATGCGTGCATGGTAAGGGTGAAACGGTGGGGTAAGAGCCCACCGCGCCCCTGGCAACAGGGGTGGCACGGCAAGCCCCACCGGGAGCAATGCCAAATAGGGTCCCCACGCGGGCAGGTCGGCGTCCGCCGACACCGCCGCTAAGTGCGTCTTGGCCGAGAGGGACCGGGTTGGCAGCTTGAGCCGTGCAGCAATGCACGGCCTAGAGGAATGGTCATCGAAGGGGGCAACCCTGGAACAAGATCCGGCTTACAGGCCCTCCGCGCGTTAATATTGCTAAGACGAATCGCGTTGTTCCACAGGTGGGTCACGGCTGGAGTCATCCTTTGATACAGGTCTTGCTGTGGCTGCTGAGCTGGCATCCCTTGTGGCCGAAATGGCCGCGTTAAGGTCTGCGATAAGCTGGGTGCAGGGACGATCTTGTGTTTTGATGAAATCTGCGCCGATCTACCCGAATTCAGGTTGACTCGGCTGCATGACCGGGTAAAAGCGCACGCTCATAGGAATTCAACCGAAAGGCCCCTGCCTTTTCGGACGCAGGAGATAACCATGGCGAAGCCGACGACAATCAAGATCCGTCTGAACTCGACCGCGGGCACGGGCCACTTCTATGTGACCAAAAAGAACGCGCGCACCATGACCGAGAAAATGACCGTTCGTAAATACGACCCGGTCGTTCGGAAGCATGTCGAGTACAAGGAAGGCAAGATCAAGTAATCTGCCGTCCTGCTTGGACAGAATGACAAGGGTCCTGTTTCGACAGGGCCTTTTTCGTTTGCGCGACGATGTTTCATACCTGAATCTATCGGCTCAAGGCAGCCGGAGCGCGCTTGGAGGCCGTTGCAGCGAAGCATCAGCAGCCGAGGCATTCGTTTGCCCGCTGGGTTGCTTTTTGGAATGTATTGCAACTACGCTTGAGCTAACCGTTCCAAAATGTTGGCCGTCATGAAAAAAATCTTGTTATCCACAGCAACTATTCTGGCTCTCGCAGCCTGTGAAGACCCCTATAACCGCGAGGGTGTTGGCTTTACGGGCATTGATGGTGAGCCGCGGAGCATCAGCGAAGTGCCGGGTGCGGCGGCGTTTGTTCCAGAGTCCACCAATGTTCCCGCAGAGTTGGCAGAGCTGCCCCCGGTCAGAGTTTCAACGGACGAGACCGATCCGGGTAAAATTGCACGTGTTGCAATAGAAAATGGCGCGCGCAGCGATACCAGCGCAGTAGTCGTTTCTGGCTCAGATACAAACCTGTTCCTGAGCACTGTTGAAGTGAACGGAACGCTTTTCGGCGTCGTGCGTACCGAAAATAGCCGCACCAGGGTTCCGAATACGATTGGTGCAAACTTTGGTACTGGCGCCGAACAATTCACTGGCTGCTTGCCTGTCGGCGACGTTTATCGCAAAGGTTCAGAAAAGCGCAGTTCCGGATTTGCTGTTCAGTTGAACTGCAGCTAAAGTTCCGTTCGCTTTCAATTCCAAGGCCTCGTCATCAGGACGGGGCCTTTCTTTTTGGGAGCACGTGGCGAGGAGCTGACCGCAGGGCGACCTGCTGCAGGCCGCAAAAGAAAAGGGCGGGTCGTTTCGGACCCGCCCTGTTTATTTGCTGCTGTAATGCGGTGTGCTACTCTTGTTGCCCCATGAACATCAGCAAGAACTGGAACATGTTCAGGAACGAGATATAGAGGCTCAGCGCGCCGTCTATAGCCGCTTTGTTCAGCCATTCCTGGTCACCATGTGTTGCATGCGCAACGTAGGTGTTTTTGATGTCCTGTGTGTAGAACGCCGTCAGGCCAGCAAAGATAATCACTCCGATTGCCGAGATCGCGAACATCATCGCAGGCGATTGCAGGAACATATTTATGACCATCGCCACCAGCAGGCCGATCACACCCATAATCAGGAATGTGCCCATGCCGCTTAGATTGCGCTTGGTGGTGTA
Source organism: Ruegeria sp. CDSC025 (assembly GCF_059610805.1). Classification (NCBI taxonomy): domain Bacteria; kingdom Pseudomonadati; phylum Pseudomonadota; class Alphaproteobacteria; order Rhodobacterales; family Roseobacteraceae; genus Ruegeria; species Ruegeria sp. CDSC025. The sequence goes on from NZ_JBXWOJ010000005.1 coordinate 161,462, forward strand.
GCCAAACAGGCTCAGACCAGCAAAGGCAATCGAGGTCACAATGAACGTCTGCGCGATCGAGTAAGGAGTGTAGATCATGAACACCGAGCTCATCGAAACGCCCATAACGGCCGCGAATACGAAGAAACCCAGTTGCACCGCCGCAGCCGACCCGCGCCGCATCAGCGCGCCCCAGCCAAAGATCAGGAATGCCAGCGGTGAGAACATCACTATCCATTTCAGCGGCGACAGGAACAGGGTGCCGCCCAGGCTGGTCAGATAACGATCAGCGCCGATCTGAGCAACTGCGTTGCTTGGATCTGAGGTCACGGCAAGACCAGCAATAGCCCAGGCCGCGAGTGCCGTAATCAGCATGCCCACGGACATTGTGCCGTAGACTTTGTTCATATGGGCGCGCAGGCCCTCGTCAATCTGGGCAGCGCGCGTACCGGTCGCCGTCCGGATCGTGTCAAATTGTGCCATTAAAAGGTCTCCCTCCACATATTCTTTTTGCGTCCCGATGTCAGGCCGCGCTCCTCGCAAATATCGTCAAGTGCGGGCTGTGTTTCAAGGGTTTAACGTGGGAAACAGGCTAAAACACGCAACAAAAATGGCGGCTTCGAGGTGTCAGCCGCCATTCAGTGGTAAAAGTAGTGGATTAGGTTCATCTTTGCCAGAATTCCGGAGCATCCCATATGCGGCGTTTTGCTTCGGCTTCGGCCTCTTCACGGGTAATGCCGATATCGAGAAGGGCGCGGTCGTCCAATCTGGCGAGCTGACAGCGTTGGCGCCGTAGCGATAGCGCATCCAGAACAGAAGTGAGCTTAAAGCGCTGCCGTGGCTTGCAATATGTTGAAGCTGTGATTTGCGTCATAGCCTTGTCCTTTCGGTTTTGCTGATGTGTTGTGCCTATTGCATCAACTTCCTTGATTTATATGGAGGGCTGTGACACATTTTGAAAATGAATATTATTGAACACATCCATAAGGAATCGTGAAGATGCGAAATCTGGACATCACCACTCTCCGCTCCTTTGTGGCAGTTGCCGATCAGGGTGGCGTGACGCGGGCAGCCGGTTTCCTGCACCTGACACAATCTGCCGTATCGATGCAGCTAAAGCGGTTGGAGGAGCTTTTAGGTCTGGAGCTGCTGGACCGAAGTGGCAGAACCATCGCGCTGACAGCGTCGGGAGAACAGCTTTTGGCCTATGCCAGACGCATGATCTCGTTGAATGACGAGGTGATGTCCAAGCTGACGGATCAGGCCTATGAGGGCGAGGTCGTTCTTGGTGTGCCGCATGATATCGTCTATCCGGCGATTCCCCGGGTGCTGCAGCGATTCAACGCGGATTTCCCACGCGTCCGTGTGCAGCTTATCTCCTCCTATTCGCTGCAACTGAAGGATATGTTTAAGCGCGGAGACTGCGATTTGATCCTAACGACCGAGGCGACAGTGGGGCAGGGGGCCGAGACGATTGCCGAGCTTCCTTTGCGCTGGATTGGTGCGCCGGGCGGGTCTGCCTGGCGAAAACGCCCCATTCCGCTAGCGCTTGGGCGTCGGTGTCTGTTCAGGCCGCAGGTCATTGCTGCGCTGGATGCGGCTGGAATTCCCTGGGAGCTTTCGGTGGAAACCGAAAACGACCGTACTATCGAGGCAACGGTCAGCGCCGATTTGGCGGTTCATGCCATGCTCGAAGGGACAGAGGCCGCACATCTTGCCCAGATCGATTCGGGTGGCGTCCTGCCCGAGCTTCCTGCGCATATGATAAATCTGTATGGCGGCGAAACTGGCCGCGGGGCCGTGGTTGAGGCGTTGGCGACGCTGGTGCGCCAGAACTTTCGTTTGCTTGGGGGGGTGCCGCTCAAAGCCGTTGTCGGTTGATCATCCCTTAAGGGGTTATGACAACTTTCCCGGTGGCCGTCCTGTCGCGCAGCATGGCCAGTCCGCGTTCGGCTTCGGACAGGGGCAGGACATGGCTGATATGCGGTTTGATGCGGCCCTCGCTATGCCAGCGAAACAGCGTTTCAAAGCTGTCCGTCACAATCTGAGGTCGAAACTTCAAGTAGCCGCCGATGTAGAGCCCGATGACTGTCAGGTTCTTGACCAGTAGGTGGTTGGCCGGAATTTGCGGCACCTCACCGCCCGCAAAGCCAATGGGCAGGATGCGACCTTCGGGGTTGGTCGCGCGAAAGGCGGCTTTAAACACATCGCCGCCGATCGCGTCATATACGACATCCGCGCCTCCTAATGCCTGGACACGGGCGCGCAGATCTTCGGATGCGTCGATCAGATGATCGGCCCCGGCCCTCTGTGCCACCTTGAGTTTCTCACTGCCGCGCGCCTGCGCAATAACCGTGGCACCCATAAGCTTGCCGATCTCTACCGCCGTCAGGCCGACGCCACCTGCCGCACCGGTCACCAAAAGGGTTTCGCCGGGCCTGAGCCGCGCACGGTGATCCAAGGCAATATGACTGGTGCCATATGTGATCTGAATTGCGGCGGCGTCTTCAAAGCTCATAGAGTCAGGGATTGCGATTGCACGATCGGCGTCGAACACTCCGAATTCAGCGAGGCCACCCTGGCCGGAATAGACAGCGACACGGTCACCCGCGTTCAGGTGGCGTACATTGTTTCCAATTTCGCGAACAATCCCTGCGACTTCCATGCCCAAGGAAAAGGGCGCCACCGGGGTGTCCTGATACGTCCCCTTCTGCATAAGGAGATCCGCAAAATTCAAACCGCAGGCTTTGATTTGAATGCAGACCTGGCTGTCGCCGGGTTCTGGCAGGTCAATATTGCAAAGCTGGGCCTTGGCCCCGTTGGTCTGGATATGAAACGCCAGCATGATTTGGCTCCGTCTTTTCGGGCATAGGTCAGTGCTGTCGTGGTCTTGTCAATCTGTTACCCTGCTGAAGACCCCGTTAATCCGGTGTTGATCAGGTGATTGTTTTCAGATCGGAATCAACGTGTGCGCGGTATTCACAACACAACTATAAACCATTGTTTGTGGAATCAGATTCAACCTTCTTGAAAAAAGCGCCAAAAAACGTAATAGTGCGCTATGGTGCTGATTTGGGGGGCATGTTCCAAATTAGGGAGTGGTTAAGTCGGGCTCGCTAATGTTGCGGTAACAAAGCATGTTGCGCACCCGTTTCAGTTGTGTGTGTAAGGGAGGATAGTACCAATGACCCATCACGTCGATGTCCATGTGGGCAAACGCGTCAGGCATCGCCGCTGGCTGATTGGCATGACCCAACAGCAGTTGGCACAGCAAGTTGGTATCAAGTTTCAGCAAATCCAGAAATATGAAACCGGTGCCAATCGAATCAGCGCGTCTCGTCTTTGGGACATTGCCGAGGCATTGGATGTTCCGGTCAGTTTCTTCTTTGAAGGCCTGGAAGAGGTCGAGAAAGGAAGCTCGGATAAGAAATCGGTTCCTGCAGACCTTATGGGCGACAAAGAAGCCCTGGATCTCGTCCGCTCTTACTATGCCATACCGGAAAACCAGCGTCGCCGCCTGTTCGAGCTTGCGCGCGTTCTGAGTGATGTTGCCTGATTTCACGGGTTGACTCTGATCCTGACGAAACGCACGGGTAGCGTATGGATAAGATGTCGCTGAGTGATCTTGAAGTAGCTGAAGAAATGGCCGACGCGGCGCGTGCGGCCATTCTTCCTTTTTTCAGGCAGTCTAATCTTGAGACTTCGAATAAGCTGGATCAGGGATTTGATCCGGTCACTGTCGCCGACCGCGCAGCCGAAAAAGCCATGCGCGCGGTTTTAGCCCGACATCGGCCCCAAGATGGAATATTTGGCGAGGAATATGGGCAGCACGAGGGGCAAAGTGGCCGCACCTGGGTTCTGGATCCGATCGACGGCACCCGAGGGTTTATCAGCGGGACACCGACATGGGGGGTTCTGATTGCGCTTAGCACGCAGGACGGGCCAACCATGGGGATCATCGACCAGCCGTATATCGGGGAACGCTTCATCGGCTCGGCGGATATCGCGCGAAGCCATGGTCCTACGGGTGATATGTCCCTGAAGACCCGTTCAACACCTTCTCTGGACCAGGCGATTCTGTTCACGACCTTCCCCGAGGTCGGCGCGTCGGAAGATCGTGCCGGGTTTGAGGCTGTGTCACAGCACGTACGCCTGACCCGCTATGGAATGGATTGCTATGCTTATGCTCTGCTTGCAGCGGGTCAGGTGGATTTGGTGATCGAAGCAGGTCTGAACGCCTATGACATTCAGGCGCCAATCGCCGTGATTCATGCGGCTGGCGGTATCGTCACAGACTGGCAAGGCGGCCCCGCCCATAATGGCGGTCGGGCTCTGGCGGCGGCAAACCCGGATATTCACGCAGCTGCGCTGGAAATTCTGCGCAACTTCTGAAAATTGTTGCGGCGACCCGGCGAGCGGATTAACCTTGAGCCGGCTGGTTCTTGTGCCCGTTTTCCGCCAGCTTTTGCACTCCATGCATGAAACGGGCGATGCAAGGAGAGCAAGATGACTGGTATCCTCATCAAAAATGCAGACACGATCCTGACCATGGATGACCAGCGCCGAGAGCTTTCGGGCGCGGATATTCTGATCCGAGATGGACAGATCGAACAGATCGGCCACGGGTTGCAGGCAACCGCAGAGATCCATAATGCAAGCGGATGTGTGGTTACGCCCGGCCTCGTGAACACGCACCACCATCTGTACCAGACCCTGACCCGCGCCGTGCCTGGCGGGCAGGATGCGCTTTTGTTCGGATGGCTGAAAACGCTCTATCCGATCTGGTCGCGATTTGGCCCCGAAGAGATGTTCGTATCCGCCCAGATCGGTTTAGCCGAGCTGGCTCTGTCGGGATGTACGCTCAGTTCTGATCACCTGTATCTATACCCCAACGGCGCGCGTCTGGATGACACCATTGCTGCGGCGGCTGAGGTCGGCCTGCGGTTCCACCCAACGCGCGGCGCGATGAGTATTGGCGAAAGCGATGGCGGCCTGCCACCGGATGCTCTGGTCGAAGCCGAAGCAGCTATTCTCGAAGACATGATGCGTGTGGTCGACGCCTTTCATGACCCGTCAGAGGGTGCAATGTGTCGGGTCGGGCTGGCACCTTGCTCGCCGTTCTCTGTCAGTCGCGACTTGATGCGAGACACGGCCAATCTGGCCCGTGACAAAGGCGTAATGCTCCACACCCATCTGGCCGAAAATGACGAGGATATCGCCTATTCTCAGGAACAATTCGGGTGCCGTCCTGGTCAATATGCCGAGGATTTGGGATGGACCGGATCAGATGTTTGGCACGCCCATTGCGTGAAACTGGACGGGGCAGAGATTGATCTGTTTGCCCGGTCCCGGACTGGCGTGGCCCACTGTCCCTGTTCGAACTGCCGGTTGGGCTCGGGGATAGCACCGGTAAGGTCGATGCGAGATAGTGGCGTGCCTGTGGGTCTTGGCGTCGATGGGTCGGCCAGCAATGACAGCGGCAATCTGATCCTCGAGGCGCGGCAGGCTATGTTGTTGCAGCGAGTCGCAAGCGGTGCCGATGCCATGTCCTCTCGCGAGGCGCTTGAAATTGCCACGCGGGGTGGGGCGGATGTCTTGAACCGACCTGATTGCGGCCGTCTGGCTATCGGTAAGCGTGCCGATATAGCCATTTGGGATACGCGCGGCATCGAAAGCGCGGGCAGTTGGGATCCGGCAGCCCTGTTGCTTGCCGGTCCGACGAGGGTAAAGCACCTGTTTGTCGAAGGCCGTCAGATCGTGCGGGACGGGCAGATCGCAACGCTGGATCTGCCCCGGGTGATTGAACGGCAGAACCGATTGGCCCTTGCCTTGCAATCCTAGGTCCTGACAGGTTGACCTGCGATCCAAACCTCGGCAATCGCCCTGTCATCGCCCATCATGATGGTGGGAAAGATGGCCTCCCACAAATCATCGGCGCAGGCCTCGCGTTGCGCGATGGCCGGGGTTGAGGCGAGATTGAGCACGATCAGGTCGGCCTCCATTCCCGGGGCGATATTGCCGATGCTGTCATCCAGCCTCAGCGTTCGGGCCGACCCTACGGTGCCAAGCCACAGCAGTTGCGCGGCGTGCAGCGGGGTTCCGCGCAGCTGTCCGATCTCATAGGCCGATGCCATCGTGCGCAGCATCGAGAAACTTGAACCGCCACCAGTATCCGTTGCCAGACCAACCCGGTGTCCGTCGCGCATCAACCCTGCCATGTCGAACAGTCCTGACCCGATAAAGGTGTTTGAGGTCGGACAATGGATCAACGCAGCGTCGACCTCACGCAGTCGGTCGCGTTCACGTGCCTCAAGGTGGATGACGTGGCCATACAGGCCGTTGGGGCCCAGCAGGCCGAACTTTTCATAGGTGTCCAGATAATCGCGGGCGTCGGGAAACAGCTCGCGTACCCAGGCAATTTCATCAGTCTGTTCGCTGAGATGGGTTTGCATCAGGCAATGGGGATGCTCTGCCCATAATGCGCCCATGGCCTCTAGCTGTTCGGGTGTGGAGGTGGGTGAGAAACGCGGCGTAATCGCATAGGACAGGCGGTCGATCCCGTGCCATTTCTCAAGCAAGGCCTGGGACTGGTCATAGGCGGTTTGGGCCGTATCCCTCAGACCATCGGGCGCGTTACGGTCCATGCAGGTTTTGCCCGCAACCACCCGTTGACCGCGTTGTTTGGCCGCAAGGAAAAAGGCATCAACACTCTCGGGATGGATGGTGCAATAGCTGCACATCGTGGTGGTGCCATGTGCCGCTGTCAGGTCCAGATACCGGTTGGCAATCTCAGAGGCATAGGCTGCATCGCCGAATTTCATCTCTTCGGGGAAGGTATAGGTGTTCAGCCAGTCGATCAGGCGTTTGCCCCAACTGGCGATCATGGCGGTCTGCGGATAATGCACATGCGCATCAACAAATCCTGCAAGGATCACGTGCTGACCATGATCCACGACTTTTGCCTCGGGGTGGGCGTTGTTCAGACTGTCGGCATCCGATACGCTGGAAATCCGACCGTTTTCGATCAGAACCGCTTCGCTGATTTTGACAGCCTCGGTCGGTTCGCCCTCGAACGGGGTGCCAGTGAAACTCAGGACACGCCCTTTCAGCAGCGTTTTTTGCGCCATACTCATTCATCTCCGCCTGTCTGGGACTGCGAAACAGCATAGGGGCAGGAAAGTTGTCGGTAAATCGGCGCATTGTCATTGTTTTCCGGTAGCTGCTTCTTCTATTTAGGGGCCAATGGGCGAACAGAGCGGGGGCAGATATGACAACAGGTATTAACGAACCCGTAAGTGAGCCGACTTCTGATGATGACGCTTATGCACTGGATCGTCGAACGGTAGCATCCATTCTGTATGCAGTTGATGTTGATGACCGCGATAAGCTGGTCGAATTGATGGACCCGCTGCACGCTGCCGACATCGCCGACCTTCTGGAACAGATCAACCCCTATGACCGCACCCGGTTGATCCGTCTGTATGACAAAGAGTTCGACGGCGATATTCTGTCTGAACTGGACGAAGGTGTCAGGGAAGAAGTTATTGAAGTCCTGCGTCCCGATGTTCTGGCGGATGCCGTACGCGACATGGAAAGCGACGATGTCGTCGATCTGCTGGAAGACCTTGAAGAGCCGCAGCAAGAAGCCATCCTGGGTGCGCTGGAGGATTCCGAACGGATCGCGGCCGAACAGGCGTTATCCTACCCGGAAAACTCGGCCGGACGGCTTATGCAACGCGAAGTCGTCATGGCGCCCGAGCATTGGACAGTTGGGCAGGCCATTGACTTTATGCGTGCCAATGACGGACTGCCAGAACAATTCTACCATTTGGTTCTTGTTGATCCGCGGTTGAAGCCAACAGCACAGGTAACACTGGGCAAACTCATGGCCACCCGGCGCGAGGTGCCTCTGCACGAAATTGCCGAAGAAGAGTTCTATACCATTCCCGTCGATCAGGATGAAGAGGACGTGGCCTATGCGTTCAATCAGTACCACCTGATCTCGGCCCCAGTGGTGGATGGTGACGGACGGCTTGTTGGTGTGATCACCATTGATGACGCGATGGTGGTGCTGGATGAGGAATACGAAGAGGATATGTTGCGCCTAGCCGGTGTCAGCAACGAAAGCTCGCTGTCCGACAGTGTGGCCGCGACCAGCAGGCGACGCCTGCCGTGGTTGGCGGTCAACCTGTGTACTTCGATCTGCGCCTCGCTGGTGATTTCCCAATTCGAGGCGGCGATTGATCAGTTGGTGGCATTGGCCATTCTGATGCCGATTGTGGCCTCGATGGGGGGCAATGCGGGGACACAATCGCTGACCGTCGCAGTGCGAGCCCTGGCAACGCGCGACCTGACAGGTGCGAACGTGATGCGGGTGATCCGACGGGAACTGCTGGTGGGCATGTTGAACGGGCTGTGTTTTGCCACCGTTCTGGGCGTGGTGGGAATGTATTGGTTCGGCTCGCCGTTGCTGGGTGTCGTGATTGGCTCCGCTCTGGTCGTGAACATGGTGATCGCAGGCTTTGCAGGTACGGTAGTACCGGTCGTGCTAGACCGGATGGGTATTGACCCGGCGCTGGCGTCAGGAACCTTTGTGACGACAACGACGGATGTCATGGGATTCTTTATCTTTCTTGGGCTTGCCAGCGTGGTGCTATTGTGACCGATCTGACCGAAATCAAAGCTGCCGCGCGCAAGGCGGCCTTTGCCCGGCGCAAATCTGCGTTTGATGCAAATCCGCCCGGTGCCGCCGGGCGACTGTCTGAAATTCTGGCCGGGCACCGCGGAGTACCCCTGTCGGGTTATATGCCCATCCGGACCGAGAGTGACCCGCTGCCCGCCATGGCCGAGGCGTCCGCTTACGGCCCGGTGGGCGTACCGGTTATTCAGGCGGCCGGACAGCCGCTGAAATTCTCTCGTTGGACGCCCGAAGGCAGGCTGAAGGATGGCCCGTTTGGCGCCAAAGTGCCCGAGGTCGATGACTATTTCGATCCCGAAATTCTGATCGTTCCGCTGGTGGCATTCGATGCAAATGGGGGGCGTCTGGGTTATGGGGGCGGGTTCTATGACCGGACATTGGAAGGGCTGCGCGTGAAACGCCCGACTCTGGCCATCGGTTTTGCCTTCGATGCGCAAGAAGCAGACGGGCTGCCGCTGGAATCGACGGATCAGCCGCTTGATATGGTAGTAACCGAAAGCCGAGTGTTGACCTTTTAACGAAGGTATCAGCCCTGGTTTTTAGCGCGAAAATATTCCCAGGCATTTTTTTCGGTGCCATCAGGCAATATGCACACGCCGGTCTGGCCATTCTCTCCGTCCCGAATTTCATACCTCCCACCGCTGTCGATGCAATAGATGGCCGAGGGATTTGGCAGCTGTGGGTTTGAGTTGACTGCTTGCCCTTCCGAGCAGGCAGCAAGCGTGGCACAGACACCAAAGGTCAGACCGATCCGAAACATAAAGAATCTCCTAAATAAAGAGTTTTGCCGTTCATTGGGTCAGCTTAACGGCTTGTACTTGCGAATTGCCACACTTAGACGGTTTCTATGAGGATACTTTTTCTGGGTGACGTTATGGGCCGCGCTGGACGCGCGGCTGTTCAGCAACATCTGCCACGTCTGCGCGACGAATGGCGGCTGGATTTCGTGGTGATCAATGGTGAGAACGCCTCGAACGGAATGGGTTTGACCGGGGATCATGCCAAGCTGCTGTTAGATGCAGGGGCGGATTGCCTGACGCTGGGCGACCACGCTTTCGACCAGAAGGACATGTTGCAATTCATCGAGAGCGAACCGCGCATTGTGCGCCCCGTTAACTTTGCTAAGGGTGCTCCGGGACGCGGGCACCGTCTGTATACCGCGCCGGGCGGGCGCAAGGTTCTGGTTGTACAGGTGCTGGGGCAGGTCTTTATGAAGCGGCCCTTCGATGATCCGTTTTCGGCGATCGAGCCAATTCTGAAGTCGCACCCGCGCGGCGGTCAGGCCCAGGCGATCATCGTTGACATGCATTGCGAAGCCACATCCGAGAAGATGGCGATGGGGCATTATTGCGACAAGCGCGCCAGCCTCGTGGTTGGAACCCATACGCATGTTCCAACCGCGGATGCTCAGATACTTCCGGGGGGAACAGCCTATCTGACCGATGCCGGGATGTGTGGGGATTACGATTCTGTCATTGGTATGGAAAAGCTAGAACCGATGCGTCGGTTCATCACCGGGATGCCCAAGGCGCGGTTCACGCCTGCAAATGGCGAAGCAACGCTAAGCGGTGTGTTCGTGGAAACCGATGATCGCAATGGTCAGGCAAAATCCGTGCAAATGGTGCGCGTTGGGGGTCGCTTGCAACAAGCCGGGCCGCAATAGCGCGACGTTGGGCTTGCCCTGCTGCCCGCAATACGGGAAACTGCCCGACGGGCGCGCAAGCTGGGCCAGGGTTCGGACTAAATACCACGAATGCAATTTCTTCAACTGACAGAAACGGGCAGCGCGATCGTGGCGCTATTGGTTGTCGCAGGCATGTTTGTCATGTTCCTGCGCGAGGCTTACCCGACCGAAGTTGTCGCCATCGCGGGCGTTGCCCTGATGCTGGTGACCGGTATCCTGCCCTATCAAAGCGCGTTGGCAGTTCTGTCCAATCCTGCGCCATGGACGATTGCGGCGATGTTCATCGTCATGGGGGCTCTGGTCAGAACCGGGGCATTGGATTCCTTTACCGCAACTGCGCAGAAACAGGCACAAGTTAACCCGCGTATCGCGATTGCCATGCTGATGGGGTTTGTGGTTCTGGCCTCGGCGGTGGTGTCAAACACACCCGTGGTCGTCGTGATGATCCCGGTTTTTGTACAGATTGCCCGCACGTTGAACGTGCCGGCCTCGAAACTGCTGATCCCGCTCAGCTATGCTGCCATCATGGGGGGGACGCTGACACTGATCGGCACCTCGACCAACCTGCTTGTGGATGGTGTCGCGCGATCTCAGGGTCTGGCTGCATTCACGATTTTCGAAGTCACGCCCTTGGGCATCGCAGTGGTGATCTACGGCATGATCTATCTGCGCTTTGTTGCGCCGCGCCTGCTGCCTGAACGCGATAGCATGGCCTCGCTTCTCAGTGACCGGTCCAAGATGAAATTCTTCACCGAGGCCGTCATCCCGCCTGACAGCAACCTGATCGGGCGCGAAGTGACAGGAGTGCAACTGTTCAAGCGTCCCGGCGTACGCCTGATTGACGTAGTCCGCGGGGACGAGTCTTTGCGGCGCAACCTCAAAGGGGTGACGCTTGAGGTTGGGGATCGCGTGGTCCTGCGGACCGAGATGACCGAGTTGCTGAGCCTGCAAAGCAACAAAGAGTTAAAGCGTGTTGATCAGGTTTCTGCGGTCGAGACCAAAACGGTCGAAGTGCTGATCACACCGGGGTGCCGTATGGTTGGGCGAACGCTGGGCGTGATGCGCCTGCGCCGCCGCTATGGTGTCTACGTTCTGGCGGTACATCGGCGGAACCAGAATATCGGTCGTCAACTAGACGACCTCGTGGTGCGGGTCGGGGATACTCTGCTGTTGGAGGGATCGCCTGCCGATATCCAGAAGCTTGCCGCTGATATGGATATGGTCGACGTGACACAGCCCTCGGCGCGTGCGTTCCGCCGCAATCACGCTCCGGTGGCGATTGGCGCACTTATCGGGATCGTCGTATTGGCTGCATTGGGTGTGGCGCCAATTCTGTTGCTCTCCATTCTTGCGGTCGCTCTGGTTCTGGTCACCCGCTGCATAGACGCGGATGAGGCGTTTTCCTTTATCGAGGGGCGGCTTCTGGCGCTGATATTCTCGATGCTGGCCATCGGGGCCGCGCTTGATAAGTCTGGGGCGGTTTCCCTGATCGTCGATGCAATCGCACCTGGGCTAAGTGCGCTGCCACCGTTCCTGATCGTTTGGGCCATCTATGTTTTGACCTCGGTGCTTACCGAACTCGTCTCCAACAACGCCGTTGCGGTAGTGGTCACGCCGATCGCAATCGGGTTGGCACAGGCCGTCGGCGTAGACCCAAGGCCGCTGGTAGTTGCGGTGATGTTGGCGGCATCTGCATCCTTTGCGACACCAATCGGATATCAGACCAACATGATGGTCTATGGTCCGGGGGGATATCGGTTTGTCGATTTCATGAAGGTTGGCATCCCCTTGAACCTGACGGTAGGGCTGCTTGCTTCGTTGCTTATTCCGATCATCTGGCCGTTGTAACACCGGCGCGAACCCGCCGGTTTTGCGCTGACGGTCTTGTAAAGGCTGATCCAGACACAATCTTTTCCTCTAGAACTTGGACGAAAGGACGGGATTATGCCTTTTCCAAAATTTGGTCAGTTGATCGTAATGGGTGCGATTATGGTGGCGCTGATTGGCAGCGATGTATCGGCTGGTTCGGTGACCGGTACCGCCTCCTACCGCGAACGGATTGCCGTGCCTGAAGACGCGACGCTTTATATCGAGCTGCAGGATATATCGCTTGCGGATGCGCCAGCGGTAACGCTGGCTGCGCAGCGCTACGTGCTGAGCGGGGTGCCTGCCGAGTTTGAACTGACCTATGATGATGCTCTGATCCGTGACGGGATGACCTATGCGGTGCGGGGGGCAATATATCGTGGGTCACAACTGCTGTTTACGACCGACACGGTGTATCCGGTCCTGACCAATGGTGCGCCGGATACGGCCGACATTTTGTTGGTCAAGACGGACGGCCCCACGTCGGCGGGGCTGGAAAACACAAGCTGGACGGCGATTGGTGTGGAGGGGGCCGTGCTGAACAGCGAACGCGCCCCGCAGCTTGAGTTTGCGCAAGGCGGTGCCTTTAGCGGCTCAGGCGGTTGCAACCGGTTCACCGGGCAGGCCGAGATTTCGGGCACTTCGCTGACGTTTCCAGACAATATTGCGGCCACTTTGATGGCCTGCCCACCCGAGATGGAGCAGGTCGAGGATCAGTTCTTTGCCGCGCTGCAAAACGTGGTGTCCTATGCGGTGGCGGGCGATAGCCTTGCGCTGCTGGACAGCGCAGGCGACCCGGTTCTGAAATTCATACGCACGCATTAATCAGGCCACAGCGCGCGACCGTCCTGCGTTGCGCCCGGAAAAGATGCAGCCGCCCAGAAATGTGCCTTCCAGTGCGTTGTATCCGTGATAGCCGCCGCCGCCGAAACCGGCGACCTCTCCTGCGGCGAACAACCCGGGAACGACCTGACCGTTTGCACCGATCATCTGACTGTCGAGGTTGGTCTGCAAACCGCCCAGCGTTTTGCGCGTCAGCATGTGAAGTTTGACCGCGATTAGCGGCCCATTCGCAGGATCAAGGAACTTGTGTGGTTTGGCGGTGCGGATCAACCTGTCACCCCGATAGTTGCGGGCCGCCAGAATCGCCGCCATCTGCGCGTCCTTGGTAAAAGGGTTGTCGACCTGTGAGTCCCGCGCTTCGATCTGGGCGCGCAAATGCGCCTCTTTGATCAGATCGCCACCCAGTTGGTTCATGCCGCTGACCAGTTCGGTCAGAGTGTTGGCAACGATGAAATCTTCCCCGTGTTGTTTGAAGGCCTCGACCGGCGCGGTGGCTTGCGATCCTGACAAAATGCGCTGACGGATAACCTCTTTCCAGCTGCCCGAGGTGAAATCCGGGTTCTGTTCCGACCCGGAGAGCGCAAATTCCTTTTTGATCACCTTTTGGGTCAGCACAAACCAGCTGTATTCATAACCGGTTTTCAGGATCTCTTTCAACGTGCCCAACGTGTCGAACCCCGGCAAACAAGGGGGCAACAGACGATTGCCGCGCGCGTCAAACCACATAGAGCTTGGGCCGGGCAGGATACGAATTCCGTGCGATGGCCAGATCGGGTTCCAGTTTTTGACGCCCTCGGTGTAATGCCACATCCGGTCGCCGTTGATCACATGCCCACCGGCCTTTTCGCTGATAGGGATCATCCGACCGTCAACGTGGAACGGCACGCCCGCGATCATGTCTTTGGGTGGTTCGCCCAGGCGGTCGCGCGGCCAGTTCTTGCGCACCATTTCGAAATTGCCACCAATACCGCCCGAACTGACGATGACCGAAGGAGCATAGACCTCGAATTCCCCGACCTCTTCCCGGTTGGTCTTGGCGCCATGCGCGGCTGCGTCCTCAGCCAAGACCTCTCCCGAGACGCCTTTGGCACAGCCGTTTTGCATAATGATATGGCTGACTTGGTGGCGGAACTTCAGCTGGATCAGGCCTGTGCAGACATGTTCGCGCACGCGACGGATGAAATGTTCCAGAATACCAGGGCCGGTGCCCCATGTGATGTGGAACCGAGGTACCGAATTGCCATGTCCATCGGCATAAGAACCGCCACGTTCGGCCCATCCAACCACAGGAAACCATCGCAGCCCCATATCGTGCAGCCAGGGCCGCATTTCACCGGCGGCGAATTCGACATAAGCCTCGGCCCATTTGCGGGGCCAAGCGTCTTCTTCGCGGTCAAACTGCGCGCTGCCCTGCCAGTCACGCAAGGCCAGTTCGTGGCTGTCCCTGATGCCCATCCGGCGCTGTTCCGGCGTGTCGACCATGAACAATCCACCGAGGCTCCAGAACGCCTGACCGCCGAGGAAATGACCGGGTTCCTGATCCAGTATGATCACCTTTTTTCCGCGGTCGCCTAGCTCGGCCGCGGCCGCAAGCCCAGCCAGCCCAGCCCCAACGACAATGGCATCTGCGGTGTTATTGGACATGTTTTTTCCTCTCAGCTGCGGCGCAGCCAGGCGATAAATGGCAGGGCGACGACATACATCAAGATACCATAGACGGCCGATGGCAGAGCAAGAGGGCTTAGCCCGTTTTCCGTGCTGGTAATCAGCGCTGCCAATGTGATGCCAAGAGTCGAGTTTTGAATGCCAGTTTCGATCGAGATTGTCTTGCTCTCGTTCCATGACAGGTTCACGGCGCGGGCCAGTCCCAGCCCGATCAGCAGCAGCGCAATGTTCAGGGTGATCAGCGCCGACCCCATCAGCCCCAAATTTTCGACGAACATTTCCCAGTTCCCGGCCAGCGCGGCGAGAACGATCAGGACGAAAAGAATCGAAGCCAGTTTGGACAATGGGGCATCGACACGTTCTGCGAATCCTTTTGCGAAATGCCGTATACTGACGCCGATGGCAACGGGCAGGGTGGTGATCAGGAACATCGCTATGGCCAGCCCGGTGATCGAAACCTCGGGTGCGTCCTCGCCCATGAAGTGATTGATCGACCATGCGGCCAATACGGGTACCGTCACCATCGACAGCAAGCTGATGATGGCTGTCAGGCTGACGGAAAGAGCGACATCACCCTTGGCCAGTTTAGTCAGGATATTGCTGGTAACACCGCCGGGGCAAAAGCTGAGGAGCATAACACCGACTGCTATTTCCGGTGGCAGTGCAAAGAGTTTGACCATCGTAAATGCCGCAATGGGAAGCAAGATCACCTGGCAGAACGCCCCTATCGCAAAAGGGTATCTTCTGCTGACAACCCGGCGGAAATCGGCGATCTCAAGCCCGACACCCAAGGACAGCATGATTATGGCCAACGATAGTGGCAGGCCGACATTAATAAGCAGATCCAACTACAACTCCTCCCAAAGCCGTTCGGACCAGCGTAAGCGAGGGTCAAAGCCGCAGGCAACCGCGCCGTAGGGTCAGCCGTAGCGTTGGGCGAACCTGCGCAGGATTTCACCGGGCAGAGTGACATTGGCGGCGTGGCAAATGTCGATCAGACGCTGCGCATCTTCGGGCGGGAAATAGCCGTGGTGTTTGTAGATTGTGATACGTTCTTCAAAGTCGCGGGCATCAGCCTCGGGGTGGAACTGTGTGGCATAGACATTCTGGCCCCAGCGGATCATCTGGAACGGGCAAGGGTCCGAGGCAAGCAGATGCACGCACCCTTCTGGCAGGGATTGCACAGCCTCTTTATGGCCCACAAAAGCATCAAAACTCTGACCCAGCCCCGAGATCAGTGGATCGGTCGCACCGTCCTCTGTCACGTGGCAGGTTGAGGGGCCGACGGGCTCTCCGAACTGGTCCTTGCTGACATCGCCACCCAGATGCGCGGTAAGAATACCCAGCCCATAGCAGCACCCCATGAACGGATGATCGCGCGCGGTGATCTGCGGCATCAGACCCATGATGGCGGCTTCGGTGCGGGCATCCGTCGGCGATTTTGTCGCCGGATCGTCGCTGACACAGCCGGGGCCGCCGCCGACGATCACTCCGGCATAGTCGGTCACGTCCAAGCCGTCGGGCAGGTCTTCACAATCCAACCGGATGCGATGGGTCTGTTCAGAACTCAGGCCGGTCTTGTCCAAAATCGAGGCATATTCGGCATCGGACGCATCGGTTTCCGGGCGTAACTGCAGGATCAGAAATTGTTTCATGGAACGGCTCTTACCCGTCACAGCGGCCAGAACACAAGGATGGCGGGTATCGAAACCGCAATGATCAGGATTTCCAGCGGCAGGCCCATGCGCCAGTAGTCTCCGAACCGATAGCCACCCGGACCCAGAACCAGCGTGTTGTTCTTATGCCCGATAGGCGTCAGGAACGCAGCCGAGGCTGCAACGGCGACCGTCATCAGAAACGGGTCGGGGGAAACCTCAAGCGTGCGGGCCATCTGAATGCCGACCGGGGCCGCCACAATCGCCGTGGCGGTGTTGTTCAACACGTCCGACAGGGTCATGGTGACCACCATCAGAACGGTCAGAATAGCCCATGCAGGCAGGCCGTCAGTTAACTGGATCAGCGCATTGGCGATCAGTTCGGTGCCGCCCGAGGTTTCCAGTGCGCTGCCCAGGGGGATCATCGAGCCCAGCAAAACGACCACCGGCCATTCGATGTGAGTATAGAGATCTGCGATTGGCATGATCTTGGTCAGCACATAGGCAACCACAACCAGCCCCAATGCGACCGGCAGGTAGATCAGCCCAACACTGGCTGCCAGTACCGCGGTGGCAAACAGGCCAATCGCAAGCCAGGCCTTTTCATTGGCGGTGACGTTCAGACCGCGTTGGGCCAGCGGTAGGCATCCCAGCCATTCAGTCAGATCGGCGCTGCGATCACGCGGGCACAGCAACAACAGGATGTCGCCAGCCTCAACCTCGGTTTTGCGGACCTGTTCGGTGATGCTGCGGCCCTGGCGCGAAATGCCCATCAAAACGGTGCTCTGCCGCCATGCCAACCCCAACCCCTGAGCCGTACGCCCGGTGATGCGGGCGTTTTCGGTCACGACAACCTCGACGACTTCCAGCCCGTCGCCTTCAGCGGTCAGAAGCTCCTGTCGACGTGTGTCCGAAAAATCCAGCTTCAGCGCCGCGCGGAATTCATCCAGCGCCTCGGGGCGGGCTTCAAGCACCAGCGCGTCACCCTGATTCAGGGTTGCATGGGCCGACCGGCCATAGCGGCGCTTGCCGTCACGGATCATGCCGATGATGGCGACGTCGGATTTCTCGGCATCTTCATAAAGCTCGCTGACCCGTTTGCCGATCAACGGCGATTCCGGTGGGACGGTCAGTTCTGCGATATATTCGGCCAGCGCCTCAGAGGTTTCGGTTTGCGGTCCCCGGTTCGGGATCAATCGCCAGCCCACCAGTGAGACAAAGGCTAGCCCGGTAATCGCAGCAATGCCACCCACAGGGGCGAAATCGAACATACGAAAGGGCTCGCCCAGAGTTTCTGCGCGGATTGAGGCGATGATGATGTTCGGTGGCGTGCCAATCAGGGTCGCCATCCCTCCCAGAATTGTTGCAAAGCTGAGCGGCATTAGGGTCAGGCCGACGGCTCGTCCGGCTTTTCGTGCGGTCTGAATGTCGACCGGCATCAACAGGGCCAAGGCAGCGACGTTATTCATGAAGGCGGACAGAACCGCCCCGATACCGCCCATCAAGGCGATATGGGCCCCAAGGCCGCGTGACGCGTCAACCAAGGATCGCGTGATCAGGAATACCGCACCGGACCGGACCAGTCCGGCCGAAACGACCAGAACCAGCGCGACGATGATGGTCGCCGAGTGACCAAAACCGGCAAAAGCGTCATCGACGGGTACTACACCCAACACCACTCCGATCAGAAGCGCGGAAAACGCGACAAGATCATAGCGAAACCGCCCCCAAAGCAGCATTCCGAATACAGTGGCAAAGAGAGCGAAAAGTATGATCTGATCTGTCGTCATACCGCCAACATACTCGCAGAAGAAGTCGTCGCAAGCCGGTCTCTTGATCCCATGGCCCGCAAACGTCTATATGGGCGCCAAATACGCAATCACTATCACGAGGACGCACCATGGCAGGCCACTCCAAATGGGCCAATATCCAGCACCGCAAGGGACGTCAGGACGCCGCGCGGTCCAAACTGTTTTCCAAGCTGTCAAAAGAGATCACTGTTGCCGCTAAGATGGGCGACCCCGACCCCGACAAGAACCCGCGTCTGCGTTTGGCGGTGAAAGAGGCCAAGTCAAACTCGGTCCCCAAAGACGTGATCGACCGGGCGATCAAGAAATCGCAGGCAGGCGACGGCGACGAATACGAAGAAATCCGGTATGAAGGCTATGGCCCCAACGGCGTGGCCGTCATCGTCGAGACGATGACCGACAACCGGAACCGGACCGCATCGACCGTGCGCTCGACCTTTTCCAAGAATGGCGGCAATCTTGGCGAGACCGGTTCCGTCGGCTTTATGTTCGAACGCAAGGGTGAAGTGGTCTATCCGGAAACGGTTGGTGATGCCGACACCGTGTTCGAAGCGGCCATTGAGGCAGGCGCGGAAGATGTTGAAAGCTCGGACGAAGGTCATATCATCTGGTGCGCCGACACCGATCTGAACGACGTCTCGAACGCGCTCGAGGCCGCGCTGGGTGAAACGGAATCCACCAAACTGGTTTGGAAGCCAAGCACCACGACCGAGCTGGGGCTTGAGGATATGCAAAAGCTGATGAAGCTGGTCGATGCGCTGGAAGATGATGATGATGTTCAGCGCGTCACAACCAATTTCGAAGCCTCGGATGAGGTGATGGCGCAGCTTTGATCTGCCCCGCATCTTGAGATTTGGAAACCCGGCCGTCAGGCCGGGTTTTTTGTTGGTTGGAGGATAGGGCTATTGGCCGATCAGGTTCGAACCCATAGGCTGGGTCGAATAGCTGAAGCAGTGAGTCAAAGAGCAGATGACCGAACCTCAATTTGATTTGGCCAAACGCAATGTGCCTGTTTTGACCGGGCAGAGTATTCTGTCCCAGGTCGCCTGGACCCTTGGCAGCCCGTCCATTGTCTTGCCATTTCTTGCGGTTTCGCTGGAACTCCCGATGTTCATCGCCGGCGCGCTGGTTTCAATCCGCATGGTCGGCAGCATGATCGCCGACGTGTTTCTGGCCCAAGTCATTGCGCTGCGCGAACAGAAGAAACGCAGCATCGCGATGACCGAAGTATTGATCGGGGCCTGCCTTGTCATGGCTCTGGCGGCGGCCGCGACGGGCAGTCTCGTGTTCACGGCTACAGCCTTTATCGCCGCATTTTTTTTGATCGGTCTCGTGGGTGAGATCCAGACATTGCTGCTTACTGACCTGCTGGGCGCGCACGTTCAGTCCAGGTCACGGATGATCATGCGATATCTGCAGTTAGGCGCCGGCGGATTGGGCGCAATCGGTCTTGTTCTGTTGGTCCATCAAATCACGCTGGGCAACCCTCCGTTTGCGCGCCATTCGGTTGTGATCGGAGTTGCAGTGGTGTTTTTTCTGTTGTCTGGCCTATCAATCCTGGCGATGTCCGAAGTTCCGCATCAGAAAATTTCCACAGCGCCTGAGGACGAAAGCAAAAGACATTGGTCCGAGTATTTCACCGATATTCTGGCGATGTTCAACCAGACCTGGTTCCGGCGCTATATGGTCATGCGCCTTCCGATTGTGGTTGTCAGTCTATCGGTTCCGTTCTTTGCCCTGATGGCGGCCGAGGCACATCACAGTTCGGCCAAAGGTCTTACCGCAATGATCATTTCGTCGGCCTCTGGATATCTGGTCTCTGCGCCTTTGTGGCAGTTTGTTAACCTGAAATCCCACCGGGCGGTCATGGTATCCGGAACTCTGATGGTGGCCTTGACCGGAGCAGGGCTGCTGACGGTCCATTACCTCCATATCGGTCATCAGGTGCACACTCATGCGGTTGCCCTGTTTGTGGTGACCGTGGCGGTAACAGGCATCAGCAGTGCCCGAAAGTTGTATTTTCTGGATATCGCCCCGTTTGATCAGCGGGTCAAAGGGGCGGCAGCGGTGAAAAGCATCTCGCGGATTGTTGCGGTCATCGTGTCGGCGGCGCTGGCTGGGCTGGCGCATATGCACGAGGTCTCTGCGGCGGTTTTGATCGTTGTCTTGGTCAGCCTGATCGCAGCTTTTGCCTGTTACCGGGTGGTGACGCCAATTCCTAAAGCGCCCGAGCCATCCTGATCGGCCAATCCTGTCTATCGTTGAATAAGCGCGTCGACAGCCGCGCGCTTTACAGCGGCGGTCAGCGGCGAAAGGGCCGAGGATAAGACACGCCCGACCTGCCAGGTCAGCGGAACATCAAGGGGCGTGTCTGGTATCAAGGGGCACAACAGGCCATCTGCCAAAGGCTTTTGTACCAACTCAATCGGGTTCATTCCCCACCCGATGCCGGCGATCGCTGCATCCACAAACCCGTGTGAGGATGGCAGGAAATGCGATGGCGGGGAAATGTGGTGCCCGAACTCTCTGGCAAACCAGGCTTTCTGAAGACCGTCCTTTTGATTGAAGGTCAGGCACGGTGCCATGGCAAGGCTGCTTTTGGTTACACCGTCCCGGAACCATTTATGCATAAAACCTGGGCTGGCCGTTGGAATATACCTGAAATCCCCAAGTGGATGGGCATCGCAGCCAGAGACCGGTTGCCCTCCGGTGGTAACAGCCGCGCTGACCTCACCGCGGCGCAACCAATCGGCCGAATGGTCCTGATCATCAATTACCAGATCGAACAGCAACTCATCTGTTTGGGCCATCGCAGCGATGAACCATGTGGCCAAACTGTCTGCAGGAATTGCAATGCGCACCTGGGTGGGGCCAGAGGTTCCCTCCAACGCAAGTTCACGGGCCAGCTGTGCCTCAAGCAGCCCGATATCCTCGGCGTATCTGGCAATGCGCAAGCCGGCGGGTGTCGCTGTGCAGGGCGCACCACGAGTGATCAGAGCGGCGCCTATCCGATCCTCTAATGACTTGATCCGCTGCGATATCGCCGAAGGCGTCACCGACAGCTCTGTGGCGGCGGCGTCAAAGCTTCCGTGGCGTAGAATGGCCGAAAGTGCGGCAAGGTGATTGGGATCCAGCAACATTAGCAGAGCTTAACCAGGTGTAACTTCTTTAATTTGATAAATCGACTGACTGGCTCTAGTCAATCAAATCGAACACAGGAGGTTTCATGTCCGCATCTCTGATTTCCGGATTCGCTCTAGGCTTTAGTCTGATTTTGGCCATTGGTGCGCAGAACGCCTTTGTCCTGCGTCAAGGGCTGCGCCGCGAACATGTTTTTGCCCTATGCCTGACCTGCGCCGTATCGGATGCCATTCTGATTGCGGCAGGGGTTGCCGGGTTCGGAACGCTTGCTCAGACTGCTCCTTGGTTCGAGCCGGTCATGCGCTATGGCGGGGCTGTGTTTCTGACCTGGTACGGGTTGCGCAGCCTGCTATCGGCCTGGCACGGCGGGTCTTCCATGGATGTCAGTGAAGGGACACGTTCAAGTCTGAGGTCTGTCCTGCTGACCGTGCTGGCATTCACCTGGTTGAATCCGCATGTCTATCTGGACACGGTGGTTCTGATCGGGTCGATATCTGCACAATATGATGACCGGTTGGCCTTTGCTATTGGAGCGATGCTGTCCAGCTTTGTCTTCTTCTTCTCGTTGGGCTACGGGGCAAGGATTCTGTCGCCGGTCTTTGCCCGCCCAAGGGCATGGCAGGTGCTGGATGTTGTTATCGGTTTTGTCATGCTGGCGATTGCGGCCAAGCTGGTGGCGATCTGAGGTCTTGTTCCCACCTGTGTTTCGGTGTTGAACCGTTAACATGACAACTCAACCTAACACCTATCGGCCATTGGCGGGAATGTTCTGGATGTTTTCCGCCGGTCTGTCCTTTGTTGTCATGACTGCGCTCGTCAAATCTCTGGGCACCTCCATGGACCCGATACAGGCCGCATTTCTGCGCTTTGTCTTTGGGTTGGTGTTCCTACTGCCAGCGTTACGGCTGATCGTTACGACACCTCTGACACGTAGGCATCTGACACTGTTCGGCATCCGCGGGGTGGTTCACGCCATTGCCGTGATGCTGTGGTTCTTTTCCATGACCCGAATTCCGTTGGCCGAAGTCACGGCCATGAACTACATGACGCCGGTCTATGTCACATTGGGTGCTGTGCTGTTTCTAGGCGAGAAGCTAGCCTTCCGCCGGATTGCCGCCATTGGTGTCGCATTGATCGGTGTAGCAATTATTCTCCGACCTGGGTTTCGGGATATCTCGGTTGGTCACGTGACCATGTTGGGCACTTCGTTGACGCTTGGTGCATCCTACCTGCTGGCCAAGATGCTGGTGCGAGATCTGCCGCCCTCGGTCGTGGTTGCACATATGTCCATATGGGTGACGATGGCGCTGATACCTTTCGCCATTGCCGTGTGGTCCCCTCCAAGTCTCCATGATTTGGGTGTGCTGTTTCTGGTTGCCTGTTTTGCCACACTTGGACACTATCTGATGACCTTGGCCCTGCAGGCTGCCCCCGTTGCAGTGACGCAGCCCGTCACATTCTTACAGCTGATCTGGGCCACGCTGGTTGGGGCGTTGGTTTTCCACGAAAGCGTAGATTTGTGGGTGGTCGCGGGGGGCACGCTGATTCTGTTGGCAGTCAGTTTTATTGCCTGGCGCGAGGCCGTGTTGAACCGCAGCAGCCTGACGACCCCCAGTATTGCACCTAAACTTTAGCCGGTTTCTGCCGAAAAAACGTTATTAATTGACGAGTCAATAAAAATCTCCTAGCGTTTTTCTATCAAAAGCAGTTGAGGGGTACGGATGCCGAAACTCGGAATGGAGCCAATCCGCCGTGATGCGATCGTTAAGGCAACGATTGCTGAGCTCGGGTCGAAAAAATCCCTCGATGTAACCGTCAGCCAGATCGCTAAGCGGGCTGGCATGTCCAGCGCGCTGGCACATCACTATTTCGGCGGTAAAGATCAGATTTTTCTGGCAGCGATGCGCCGCATCCTGTCGGATTTCGGGGCAGAGGTCCGGTCAGAACTGAAAGCAGCCACGCCAAGTGGACGCGCGCAGGCGATCATCCGGGCATGCTTTGCCCCATCCTGTTTCACGCCGGATGTGACGGCAGCGTGGATGACATTCTACGTTCTTGCGCAGACCAATGACGACGCCCTGCGATTGTGGCAGATTTATCAGGCCCGTATCCGGTCGAACCTAGTTTATGCGCTGCGCCCGCATTTGGCCGATCCGGTTGAGGCGGCCGGGAACATGATCGCCTTGATCGACGGACTTTATATCCACGCCGCGCTGAGCGCCCCGGAAGAACCGCAACTGGCTGTAAACCACGCGATGCGCGTGCTCAGCACCTTGCTCGAGGCCGAGAAATGACAAAACCTAATATTCTGATCCTGATGGTGGATCAGTTGAACGGGACCCTTTTTCCTGACGGTCCTGTCGACTGGCTGCATGCGCCAAACCTGAAAAAGCTGGCCGAACGATCCACGCGATTTGCGAATGCCTATACGGCGTCGCCCCTGTGTGCGCCGGGTCGGGCCAGTTTTATGTCCGGTCAGTTGCCGTCGCGCACTGGTGTCTATGACAATGCCGCCGAGTTTGGCAGTGATATTCCGACATATGCCCACCATCTGCGCCGTGCAGGGTACTATACCTGTCTGTCGGGCAAGATGCATTTCGTCGGGCCTGATCAGTTGCACGGGTTTGAAGATCGCCTAACCACCGACATCTACCCCGCCGATTTCGGCTGGACCCCGGACTACCGTAAACCAGGAGAGCGGATTGACTGGTGGTATCACAATATGGGTTCGGTCACGGGCGCAGGTGTAGCCGAGATTTCCAACCAAATGGAATATGATGACGAGGTGGCCTATAACGCCAAGTCCAAGCTATACGATCTGGCCCGTGGCAAGGACGACCGTCCATGGTGCCTGACTGTAAGCTTTACCCACCCGCATGATCCCTATGTTGCACGTCGCAAATACTGGGACCTTTACGAAGATTGCGAGCACCTTCTGCCCGAGATTGCCGACCTTGGTTATGATAATCAGGACCCGCATTCGAAACGGATTTTTGACGCCAATGACTGGCGCAGCTTTGACATCACTCAAGAAGATACCCGCAAATCACGCCGCGCCTATTTCGCCAATATCTCTTATCTGGACGACAAGGTCGGAGAAATCCTCGAGGTGTTAGAGACCACGCGGCAAGAGGCGATCATCCTGTTCGTTTCGGATCATGGCGATATGCTTGGTGAACGCGGATTGTGGTTCAAGATGACCTTCTATGAAGGGTCATCCCGCGTCCCGCTGATGATCTGTGCGCCCGATCTGCCAGCGGGCCGGATCGACGCTCCGGTTTCGACCATAGATGTGACGCCGACCTTGGGTGCTCTTGCCGGTGTCGATATGGCAGAGATCGCGCCGTGGACAGATGGCGAAAACCTAGTGCCGCTGGCCATGGGTCACGAGCGCAGTGCGCCGGTCGCGATGGAATATGCAGCCGAGGCCTCTTATGCGCCACTGGTGTCCTTGCGCTATGGCAAATGGAAATACAACCGATGCGCGCTGGACCCTGATCAACTGTTCGACCTCGAGACGGACCCTTCCGAGTTGGAGAACCTCGCAGACAGGCCAGAGCATGCAGGAACGTTGCAGACCTTGCGTGCCAAGTCCGATGCCCGTTGGGATCTGGATCGGTTCGACGCCGAAGTTCGCGCCAGCCAGGCGCGTCGCTGGGTCGTGTACGAGGCGTTGCGCCAGGGCGGGTATTATCCTTGGGACTACCAGCCCCTGCAGAAAGCATCTGAGCGGTACATGCGTAACCACATGGATCTGAATATCGTCGAGGAAAGCCAACGCTTTCCACGCGGAGAGTAACAACCCGAATTAACAAGACCCTCTCCGGTCAGGCAGAGATTTTTCGATGAAAAATCTTGGCTCCGGTTGAGAATGGAGACCCGAAAATGGAAGCAGATTTCGTCATCGTCGGCGCAGGTTCCGCAGGCTGCGCGATGGCATATCGTTTGAGTGAGGCCGGTGCCTCGGTTCTGGTGATCGAGCATGGCGGTACCGACATGGGCCCGTTTATCCAGATGCCCGCCGCGCTAAGCTATCCGATGAACATGTCGCGCTATGACTGGGGCTATCAATCCGAGCCTGAGCCGCATCTGAATAACCGTCGTCTGGCCTGCCCGCGAGGGAAGGTGATTGGTGGGTCCTCTTCGATCAACGGAATGGTTTATGTGCGCGGCCACGCCCGGGACTTCGATACCTGGGCCGAGATGGGCGCGGATGGCTGGTCTTATGCGGATGTGCTGCCGTATTACAAACGGATGGAGACCTGGCATGACGGCGGTCATGGTGGTGATTCCGCGTGGCGGGGCACTGACGGGCCGCTGCATGTGTCGCGGGGCCCGCGTGCGAACCCGCTGTTCCAGGCCTTTGTCGATGCGGGCCAGCAAGCCGGGTATGAAGTCACGGGCGACTATAACGGTGAAAAGCAAGAAGGCTTCGGCCCGATGGAGCAGACCGTCTGGAAAGGGCGGCGCTGGTCGGCGGCAAATGCCTATCTGCGGCCTGCGCTCAAGCGCGAGAACTGTGATATCGTGCGCGGTCTGGCGACCCGGATTGTTCTGGAAAACGGAAGTGCTGTTGGTGTTGAACTGATCCGTGGCGGCAAGACAGAGGTCATCCGCGCCCGCCGCGAAGTGGTCATCGCAGCCTCGTCCATCAATTCGCCGAAACTTTTGATGCTGTCTGGAATCGGCCCGGCTGCGCATTTGGCTGAGCAGGGGATCGGAGTTGTTGCAGACCGTCCGGGAGTTGGCGCAAATCTACAGGACCATTTGGAGCTGTATATCCAGCAGGCCTCGCTTCAGCCGATCACACTCTACAAACACTGGAACCTGGTCAGCAAAGGCCTGATCGGGGCGCAATGGCTGTTCACCAAGACCGGCCTTGGTGCCTCGAACCAGTTCGAAAGCGCGGCCTTTATCCGATCAAGGCCGGGTGTCGAATACCCCGACATCCAGTACCACTTCCTGCCGATGGCGGTGCGCTATGACGGGCAGGCTGCGGCCGAGGGGCACGGGTTCCAAGCACATGTGGGTCCGATGCGATCGGAATCACGGGGTGCTGTGACATTGCGCTCGGATCGACCCGAGGACGCACCTGTCATCCGGTTCAATTACATGAGCCAGGAAAAAGATTGGGAGGAGTTCCGCACCTGTATCCGCCTGACGCGAGAGATTTTCGGGCAAGAGGCGTTCAGACCCTTTGCCGGGAAAGAGATTCAGCCCGGTGCTGCGGTACAAACAGATGAAGAGTTGAACGCCTTTATCGCTGAGCATGCCGAAAGTGCCTATCATCCCTGCGGCACCTGCAGGATGGGACGGGCGGATGACCAGAACGCGGTTGTCGACTCCGAAGGCCGGGTGATCGGCGTGGATCGGCTGCGTGTGGCGGACAGTTCGATCTTTCCGCAAATCACCAACGGCAACCTTAATGCGCCGTCGATCATGGTGGGCGAGAAAGTCTCGGATCATCTGCTGGGCAAAGATCCGTTGCCCAAAGCCAATGATCAGCCTTGGATTCATCCGCAATGGGCCTCGGCGCAGCGCTGATTTGATCCGCGTCAAAGCGGGGGGAGTGGGACCAATATAGACCTGAATCGCAACGCATTTTCTAAGGAGCGAACAGGAATGTCCCACACCCCGCACGAATTGGCCGAAGAGTTTCCCGACAAGGTCGAATTGATCAGTCAGCTTAAACAGTCCGATGCGCATTTTTCTCGGCTGGCCGAAGAGTATCACGAGGTCAATCGTATCGTGCACCGCGCGGAAACTAACGTCGAGCCGATGGAGGACCTTGCCGAAGGCGAGCTGCGCAAGAAACGCGCCGCATTGAAGGATGAGATCTGGGCGATTTTGTCGAACGCTTAAGGGTTGGGCGGGGGCATTGCCCCCGTTTCGGCTGGCCGTGGTTTTAGGCCGGGTAAAGCTCAGGTGACTTCATAGGGTAAGGTTCCGCGGGTATGAGTGTCGATGGACAGGCGACGTTCCAGCGGAGGAACTGACCGTTGGTGGCAGTTCTGGCGTTCGCAGATCCGGCACGAGATACCTATGGGCTCGTAGGCACTGGCGTTTGAGATATCCAGATTGTCGGCATAAACCAACGCTTCGGCGTGGCGGACCTCGCATCCAAGCGCAATCGCATAGCGCCGGACAGGCGCTCCGTACGAACCGCCCGATTTCGAAACATCCCGCGCCAGCGAGATATAGCGGACCCCGTCCGGGGTTTCGGCAAGCTGCCGCAGGAAGTGACCCGGAGTTTCAAAGGCACGGTGCACATTCCACAACGGGCAGGCACCGCCAAAGCGCGCAAATTGCAGGCGCGTGGCGGAGTGGCGTTTTGTGATCGTTCCGGCCTGATCCACCCGAACAAAGAAGAATGGTATCCCCTTTGCACCGGGGCGCTGCAGCGTCGAAAGCCTGTGGGCCACCTGTTCGATGGATGCTCCAAAACGATTGCTGAGCAATTCCAAATCATGGCGGTAAAGCTGGGCTGCACTGAGAAATTCGCCATAGGGCATCAGAGAGGCGCCAGCGAAATAATTCGCCAAGCCGATCTTCGCAATCGCGCGCGCCTCATCACTGTGAAATTTGGCGAAATCCAGTGTCGCTTCAAGCAGCTTGTCCTGATTGATTAGGGATACCTGCAAGAGCAGCTGAAACACTTGTGTTTGCGGTGCAATCCGTGATGACAGCAGCAATGTTTTACTATCCGCATCGTATTTCCGGGTTTCTTCGATATCCGGGAACTGAACGCGAATACCATTTTCACCCAAGCTTTCGATTGCGGCGGCGCGAATTCCGCCTTTGTCCTGGGCGCGGCCTGCAAATCGTTCCGCAGCCCGGTCAACCGCGTCAATGTAGTTGTCGCAATAATGGAAAAAGTCTCGCACTTCTTCCCAGGGGCTGGCCTGAATCTGTGCGTCTTCACGTCCCAGGGCCTCGTCCAGCGAGGCCAGCCTTTCATGCGTCTGGCGATACGTGCGGTGCAGGGCGATAAACGCTCGGGCCATTGCGGGGGCGTTTGAAGCTGTCAGGCGCAGATCAGCGAGCGGTGGCATGGCGTCATCAAACACGGGGTCCGCCAGCGCCTCGCGCAGGTCTGAGACCAGACGTTCGCTGTCACCAGTGCTAAGTTCGGTCACGTCCATGCCGAATTCCTGCGCCAGAGCCAGAACAACCGTGGTCGAGATCGGGCGGTTGTTATTCTCCATCTGGTTCAGATAGGGAAGCGAAACCCCCAGTTTGGCTGCGAATTCCTTTTGTGTCAGCGTCAGGCGCGTGCGCATTTCACGCAGTTTTGCACCAGCATAGAGCTTTTGGGTCGCCATGGCGTGCCTTTGCAACTTTTCTAATCTTGAACGCTAGCTTTGCAAACCGTCCTGCGCAAGGCGTGTTACAGGCCCAAATACCGTTCGCGCCGGATCACGATGGCAATAGCAACGATGGCAAATGTTGCTGAGGCCAACATCAGCCACAGCAGCGGCATCGCGCCTGTTTCATGGGTTAGTATTGCGCCCGTGAGCGCGCTCAGGCCAGCTCCGCCGCCCAGCATGATGGCCCCGCTCAGCCCAGATGCTGTCGCGGCCAGGTGCGGGCGGACGGACAGTGCGCCTGATGTTGCGTTTGGAATGGTCATACCATTGCCCACACCAACAATGGTCATGAACCCAAAGAAGCTGAGAACTGAGCCGAAGCCCGTAAGGAACACGATCGTCGACAGTGCAACGCCGGTTGCGTTCATCCAGCACCCCCAAAGAACCATCCGGTTCACGCCAAAGCGGACAGAGAACCTGCCGCTGAAGAAGTTGCCGAAGAAATAACCCACCGCGGGGGCGCCGAAGTAAATGCCCAGTTCTGACGCTGTTAGGCCGAACAGTTCAGTCCCGACGAAAGGCGCGCCGCCCAGATAGGCGAAAAAAGCGCCCGACGACAGGGCTGAGGCCATGGAATAGCCCCAGAACCGAGGGGATCTGAGCAATTCCGGGTATTCACGAAACTGCTGCAGCAAGGTCAGCCCGCTTTTGCGGGATGTTTCTCCGAAGTCGGAATAGGTCAGCATTAGCGCCAGTAGACCCAGCCCGAAAGGAAGCCAGAAATTTGCCTTCCAGCCAAAGCTCTCTTCCAGAAAGCCGCCGATGGCAGGGCCAATCATTGGAACAATGGCCATTCCCATGGTGACATAGCCGATCATCGAAGCGGCCTGATCTGCTTCGTAAAGGTCTCGCACCGCTGCACGGCTAAGGACCATTCCTACTGCGACGACCGCTTGAAACATCCTGAAGGCCAGAAATACTTCGGCGTTCGGGGAGTAGATGCAACCCAGTGTCGCAATCAGAAACAGAACCAATCCCCAGAGAATAACTGGCCTGCGGCCAACCTTATCTGCGATGGGGCCGATCAGAATTTGGATTACTGCGCTGATCATCAGATACAGAGCGATCGACAGCTGCATGACTTTGTAGTCTGCGTCAAAATACGCGGCCATATTGGGCAGGCTGGGAAGGAAAAGATTCAAGCTCAGCGCTGACAGCCCGGATAGCATCACAAGTGTGGCAATGGTTGGGGGCGAACGACGCGCTGGCGAAGAAGTAAACTGCATGGTTCACATGTATAGTGACGGTTTTTGGGATTGCCATCCGTGACCGTGTCTCAGTGCGAAACTTTGCATGTTTACAATTACCCGAAACTGTATTTTCAAAGATTTGCAAATTTGCCGAATGAGGCTTTGGTCTGAACGAAACTAAGTATAGTGTCGCGCCAAATTTCAAAGGGGATCATCGTTATGAAAGACATCCTTTCCGAGCTTGAAGGCCGCCGCAACGATGCACGGCTGGGAGGTGGGCAAAAACGTATTGATGCGCAGCATGCGCGGGGCAAGCTCACCGCACGCGAACGCATAGAGCTGTTGGTGGATGAAGGCAGTTTCGAAGAATTCGACATGTTTGTCAGCCATCGTTGCACGGATTTCGGGATGGAAAATCAAAAGCCTGCAGGCGATGGTGTCGTCACCGGATGGGGCACAATCAATGGTCGTATGGTCTATGTCTTCAGCCAGGACTTCACCGTTTTCGGCGGGTCTCTGTCGGAAACCCACGCGCAGAAAATCTGCAAGATCATGGACATGGCAATCCAGAATGGTGCTCCGGTGATCGGCATCAACGATTCGGGTGGTGCGCGAATCCAGGAAGGTGTGGCCTCGCTTGCGGGTTATGCCGAGGTGTTCCAGCGTAACATCATGGCCTCGGGCGTGGTTCCGCAGATCAGTGTGATCATGGGGCCCTGCGCCGGTGGCGCCGTCTACAGTCCGGCGATGACCGACTTTATCTTTATGGTCAAAGACACCTCGTACATGTTTGTGACGGGCCCCGATGTCGTCAAGACAGTCACCAATGAGGTTGTAACCGCCGAAGAGCTGGGTGGTGCATCGACCCATACCAAGAAATCTTCGGTTGCCGACGGTGCATTCGAAAATGATGTCGAAGCACTGGCCGAAGTGCGCCGTCTTGTCGATTTCCTACCGTTGAACAACAAGGAAAAACCGCCCGTTCGTCCCTTCTTTGACGAACCGGGCCGGATTGAGGCTTCGCTGGATACGTTGATCCCGGACAACCCGAACACGCCTTATGACATGAAAGAACTCATTGCCAAAGTGGCGGACGAGGGTGATTTTTACGAAATTCAAGAAGATTACGCCAAGAACATCATCACGGGCTTTATCCGTCTGGAAGGTCAGACCGTAGGTGTTGTAGCCAACCAGCCGATGGTGCTGGCCGGCTGTCTGGATATCGACAGCAGCCGCAAAGCCGCGCGCTTCGTCCGGTTCTGTGATTGCTTTGAAATTCCGATTTTGACACTGGTTGATGTGCCGGGCTTTTTGCCGGGAACCTCGCAGGAATATGGCGGCGTGATCAAACATGGCGCAAAACTGCTGTTTGCCTATGGCGAGGCGACCGTTCCGAAGGTCACAGTGATCACCCGAAAGGCCTATGGCGGTGCCTATGACGTGATGGCATCCAAACATCTGCGTGGCGATTTCAACTATGCTTGGCCAACCGCCGAGATCGCGGTGATGGGGGCCAAGGGCGCGACCGAAATCATCCACCGTGCGGATCTGGGCGATGCCGAGAAAATCGCACAGCACGCTCAGGACTATGAGGACCGGTTTGCCAACCCGTTTGTGGCTGCGGAACGTGGATTCATTGATGAGGTGATCATGCCGCATTCGACCCGCCGCCGCGTATCGCGAGCTTTTGCCAGCTTGCGTAACAAGCAACTGAAAAACCCCTGGAAAAAGCACGATAACATTCCGCTGTAAGCTGACGGTCGCGGGGCAGGCGCTCTGGTTTGCCTGCCTCTGGGCACGTTGGTGAAAGACCCCCAAACGGCGAATTTGACTTTGAGAGCAAAGCTGCTAAATGAAATGCCTTATTGGACATAGAAAAGCGCGGGCCAGTAGGCATGCGCGCGCGATCCCGGAGAGAGGAGCTCGCCTTTGGTGGGTCTGGGATCGCGCCTTATGTCTGGCAATTCTCTGTCTTGGTTCGCCTACATTCGCAGAAGCATTGGTGCCGGTGCCCTCTGGGCAGCCTGTACATCTGAACGATGTCCTGCTGGACAACAATCCGGGCGAGTTATGGCTGCGCTTTCGCTTCATCGCGCCAAAGATAGGCTCGGATGTGGGACGCATTGGATATGATGTCGCCACGATCGACATGGAGCACCTGTGTCAGACGCTGGCCGTGGCCTATGTCGCGCACCACAAGCTGGAACCAGCCAGGGTTGTGATTTCCCTTTCGAACAAGCCGATAGATTTTGGCCATACCGCGCCGGATGCCACGCAGTTCTTCGAAGCGTATCTTCTGCAGGATTCCCAATGTATCTGGGACGGAGGGATTTGAGAATGGTTGTCAATTACCACAATTTCTGTGCATTCCCCTTCGCCTCAAAGGACCTTAGCGAAGAGGCGCTGAAATGTTGAAACATCGCGGATTTCCCGGCCGTCTGAGCGGGACGGATTATCAATTCACTATCAGACGGGCCAACCCAAAGGGTGTTACCCCACTGACAACGCGTGAACGGTTCCGGGATCGTAAACCTGCTGATCGTCGCGCGGATGCAGCCTTTATCGAGGCCCTGTGGGAGCATTTCGGCGACCAGCCATTCGAACGTGGCAATCTGGATGCCGGTCGCCTGAGCTGGTTTTTCGGGCGTGAGGTCATTCCGGCGGAGGATCCGTTTGACCCCGCCAGCTATGATGCCTTGCTGGTCATTGATCCGAGCGTGGCCAGAGCCTCGTTTCCGGACATTTTCGGCGGGGATAGCTGAAGGTGATCGACGTCGTCGCACATAAACGCCTTGGAAATTCCAACAGGGTTTCTTTGCCCCGGTTGGGTCAAGAAGGATATGTGCGCTGTGCAGATCGGGCGCGTGACAATCGCGCAAAATACCTGAGGGAAAGGGCGCAAACCACTGATTCTATGGCCTGTATAACCCGTGGCTTGGTGGCGGGAAAACCATCAAGGCTTGGGCAGGAAAAAGGCCGGTCGGCGGGGGTTGGCCGCGGCGACTTAGGATCGAATTCTTCAGGTCATGTGATCTCAGGTAGTGTTGATAAAACAAAGGTTTGCGTGACTTTCGGGGTGCGAATTTCGCCCTGCCCAACCAAAGTTCACGCAAGCGGAATCGGCGCGTTTCTGCGCGATATTTCGCTGAATGGGCAGATTCTGGCCGGAAATTTCACCACTGGCCAATCCCGGTTTGCAGGTGCAACCGGGCCGTGCATGGTGAGCGGGTCGTGCGGCTCTACTTTGCCTGCGTCGCACGCGCACCTACTATTCCGTACCCCTTCCTTCCGCGGGCAGGCTTGTGGTTTTCACAATGTCCTGCCCGCGTTTTTCTTTGTGCAAACTTCAGTCATTGGATGGCATAAAACTGCGCAAATGGGCATTTCGGTACGCTCGTTATTGAATAACAGTGGCGATTTCCCGCATCTGGCTCTGAAATTGTTAAAAAACCAAAAAGGGCAGACATCATGCGAATCTCGAAAGTCATTCTTGCAATGGCGACCTGTGCAGGGCTCGCGGCGTGCGGAGACTCGACCGGCGAGCAGGCGTTGCTTGGCGGTGGAGCCGGCGCCGTTGGCGCGGCAGTCGTCAGTGCCGACCCGCTGTTGGGTGCCGTGGTCGGCGCGGCAGGCAACGTGCTTTACTGCAAGACCCAGAACAACTGTAGATAACGAAATCTTCGGGGCCCCCGTCGCCCCGACCGTCATCGCGCGACACGCCGTCGTGGGGCCATTGCCCCGCGGCGGCGTTTTGCGTTTCCAGAACTTCAAGACAGAGGACGTTCCATGTTCAACAAGATCCTGATCGCCAACCGGGGCGAGATCGCCTGCCGGGTTATCAAAACCGCCCGCAAGATGGGTATCGGCACGGTCGCCATCTATTCGGACGCGGACAAGAACGCCCTGCATGTGTCGATGGCAGATGAGGCCGTGCATATCGGCCCGCCACCTGCGAACCAGTCCTATATCGTGATCGACAAGGTCATGGATGCGATCCGCCAAAGCGGCGCGCAGGCGGTTCATCCGGGATATGGCTTTCTGTCTGAAAACTCGAAATTCGCCGAGGCGTTGAATGCCGAGGGCGTGGCTTTTGTCGGTCCGCCGGTGGGCGCGATTGAAAGCATGGGCGACAAGATCACCTCGAAAAAGATCGCGCAAGAGGCCGGAGTTTCCACGGTTCCGGGCTATATGGGCCTGATTGAAGACGCGGAAGACGCGGTGAAGATCTCGAATGAGGTTGGCTATCCGGTCATGATCAAAGCCAGCGCCGGTGGCGGTGGTAAAGGCATGCGGATCGCGTGGAATGACGACGAGGCGCGCGAAGGGTTCCAGTCGTCCAAGAACGAGGCCGCGAATTCCTTTGGCGATGACCGGATTTTCATCGAGAAATTCGTGACCCAGCCCCGCCACATCGAGATTCAGGTTCTGTGCGACAGCCACGGCAACGGGGTTTATCTGGGCGAACGCGAATGCTCGATCCAGCGTCGGAACCAGAAGGTGGTCGAAGAGGCACCATCGCCTTTCCTGGATGAGGCGACCCGCAAGGCGATGGGCGAGCAGGCGGTGGCCCTGGCCAAGGCTGTGGATTATGCCAGCGCTGGCACGGTCGAGTTTATCGTTGATGGTGACAAGAACTTCTACTTTCTAGAAATGAACACACGCCTGCAGGTGGAACACCCGGTGACCGAACTGATCACCGGTGTCGATCTGGTCGAACAGATGATCCGCGTCGCGGCTGGTGAGAAACTGTCGATCTCCCAGGACGATGTCACATTGACCGGCTGGGCGATTGAAAACCGTTTGTATGCCGAAGATCCGTATCGTGGCTTCTTGCCGTCCATTGGTCGTTTGACGCGCTACCGCCCGCCTCAGGAAACTGCCGCTGGTCCGCTGTTGGTAAATGACAAATGGCAGGGTGAAGCCCCCAGCGGAGAGGCCGCCGTTCGCAACGATACCGGCGTCTATGAAGGCGGTGAGATCAGTATGTATTACGATCCGATGATCGCCAAATTGTGCACCTGGGCCCCGACCCGTGATCAAGCGATTGAGGCGATGCGGGTGGCGCTGGACAGTTTCGAGGTCGAAGGCATCGGGCACAATCTGCCGTTCCTGTCGGCAGTGATGGATCATCCGATCTTCATCAAGGGCGAGATGACTACCGCGTTCATCGAAGAACAGTACCCCGATGGGTTCCAGGGCGTAGAGCTGCCCGAGGCTGACCTGCGCCAGATCGCAGCCTCCTGCGCCGCCATGCACCGGGTGGCCGAGATTCGCCGCACCCGTGTATCGGGCCGGATGGACAACCATGAACGCAAGGTCGGCAAACGCTGGGTCGTGACCCTGCAGGGCCAGGAATACGCAGTTCAGGTGAATGCCGACAAAGAGGGCGCGACGGTCAAATTCGAAGACGGCGCGACATTGCGCGTGGCCTCGGAGTGGACGCCGGGCGACCAACTGGCGGTGCTGGACGTAGACGGTAGCCCGCTGGTTCTGAAGGCCGACAAAATCTCGGGCGGATTCCGGATCCGCAACCGGGGCGCGGATATGAAGGTGCATGTGCGCCGTCCGCGTCAGGCGGAACTGGCCAAGCTGATGCCCGAGAAACTGCCGCCTGATACCTCGAAGCTGCTGCTCTGCCCGATGCCTGGCCTGATCGTAAAGGTCGATGTCGAAGTGGGCCAAGAAGTGCAGGAAGGTCAGGCGCTGTGCACCATCGAGGCGATGAAGATGGAAAACATCCTGCGCGCCGAGAAAAAAGGCACCGTTGCCAAGATCAACGCAGGCCCCGGCGACAGCCTCGCCGTGGATGATGTGATCATCGAGTTTGAATGATCATGACCGTGCGTTTGTCATATCCTGCAAGGGAACCGGCGGTCGCCGCCGGGGCCGTCGGGTATGGGAAACGCGTTCAGCCGCCCTCGCGCCGTTCACGGATTTCGCGTTGGCGCAGGGGGGTCTTGTCGATGGAGCGACCGATTTCACGCACGCTCCAAGGGGAGGGTTTGCGCAGTTTGACCACGCCGTCCTTGTCGACAAACACCATCTGGAACCCACGCGGGCGCAGTTTTGACCGGATGGGCGAGCGGGCGTCAGGGTCAGTGTCGATCAGAACGACCACATCGCGGTCGCGCATGACGTCCTCCCCTTCCAAAAGCATGTCGACCTGCTGCTGGAATCGCGGGTCAGCAGGTGTATCGGCAAAGACAACAATGGGCCGCTTGATCCACAGATATTCGCTGAGCTCGCTATCCCCCACAGGGCGGACAAATTCATCGTCAACCGGGGCTACCCCGTCAGCTGCAAGGGCCGCCAGTGGAAATAGCGCCGAAAAAACAAAGGCTAGCGTTCGTGTCATTGGGCCTCCTGTTGGATTGAATATAGTCCCTGTGCGCACGAATGCGACCAGCGAAATGCACGCAGCCCATAAAATATTGCGTCCCATCCAATTCGAATGGGCGCAACCACGGATGATAACGCGCGGGCCACGCCCTTGCGCGACCCGAATTGAGAAAAGGATATCGCAATGACCAATAGGAAAGACTGGCAGGCGCTGGCCGAGAAAGAGCTGCGCGGTCGCCCGTTGGACGACCTGACTAGAGAGACGCTCGAAGGCATCGCCGTCAAGCCACTCTATACGCAGGAAGATACGGCTGAACTGCCGCATATGGGCTCCATGCCCGGGTTTGGGCCGTTCACGCGCGGGGTAAAGGCGACAATGTATGCCGGTCGTCCCTGGACGATCCGCCAATATGCGGGGTTTTCCACCGCCGAGGAATCGAATGCCTTCTACCGTCGCAATCTGGCGGCGGGTCAGCAGGGGGTCTCGGTTGCTTTCGATCTGGCCACGCACCGCGGATATGACAGCGACCACCCACGCGTTGTCGGCGATGTGGGCAAGGCCGGTGTGGCCATCGACAGCGTAGAGGACATGAAGATTCTGTTCGACGGCATCCCGTTGGACAAGGTCTCGGTCTCGATGACCATGAACGGTGCCGTGGTTCCTATCCTGGCAAGTTTCATTGTAGCGGGTGAGGAACAGGGCCACGACAAATCCGTCCTGTCCGGCACTATTCAGAATGACATTCTGAAAGAATTCATGGTGCGTAACACCTATATCTACCCGCCTGAGCCTTCGATGAAGATCATCTCGGACATCATCGAATATACGTCGAATGATATGCCCAAATTCAACTCGATCTCAATCTCGGGCTATCACATGCAAGAGGCCGGGGCGAACCTGGTGCAGGAGCTGGCCTATACGCTGGCTGACGGGCGCGAATACGTTCGTGCAGCGACACAGGCCGGAATGGATGTCGACAAATTCGCTGGTCGCTTGTCGTTCTTTTTTGCCATTGGCATGAATTTCTTCATGGAAATTGCCAAGCTGCGTGCGGCCCGTACCCTTTGGCATCGGGTAATGACCGATTTCGGCGCGAAATCCGAGCGCTCTAAGATGCTGCGGACCCATTGCCAGACCTCAGGCGTGTCGCTGCAAGAACAAGACCCCTATAACAACGTGATCCGCACGGCCTATGAGGCGATGAGCGCGGTTCTGGGCGGCACCCAATCGCTGCATACTAACGCCTTGGACGAGGCGATTGCGCTGCCCACCGATTTCTCTGCTCGCATTGCACGGAACACTCAGTTGGTGCTGCAAGAGGAAACCGGGGTGACCGATGTGGTCGATCCGCTGGCCGGGTCTTACTACGTCGAAAGCCTGACTAATGAGCTGGTCGAAAAAGCCTGGGCTCTTATGGAAGAGGTCGAGGAAATGGGCGGCATGACCAAGGCCGTTGCATCCGGCATGCCAAAGCTTCGGATAGAAGAAAGCGCCGCCCGACGGCAGGCGATGATCGACCGGGGTGACGAGGTAATCGTCGGCGTCAACAAGTACCGCAAGGAACGGGAAGACCCGATAGACATTCTGGATGTCGACAATGTGGCTGTCCGCGAGGCGCAGGTGGCACGTCTGGAACGCATCCGTGCCACGCGCGATGAGGCTGCCTGCCAAAAGGCGCTGGACACCCTGACGACTACCGCCCGCGATGGCGGCAACCTGCTGGCCGCTGCTGTCGAAGCCGCCCGTGCCCGCGCATCCGTAGGAGAGATCAGCATGGCAATGGAAAAGGAATTTGGTCGCCACCGCGCCGAGGTTAAAACGCTGGCCGGTGTTTATGGGGCCGCCTATGAGGGCGACGAAGGCTTTGCCGCCATCCAGAAGTCCATTGAGGATTTTGCTGAGGCCGAAGGCCGTCGCCCGCGCCTGCTGGTCGTCAAGATGGGGCAGGACGGGCATGACCGGGGAGCCAAGGTGATCGCCACAGCCTTTGCCGATATCGGCTTTGACGTGGACGTTGGCCCGCTGTTCCAAACGCCAGCCGAAGCAGCACAAGACGCGGTGGACAATGACGTCCATGTCGTCGGCATTTCGTCTCAGGCAGCCGGGCACAAGACGCTGGCCCCGCAGCTGGTCGAAGAACTGAAAAAGGCCGGGGCTGAGGATATCATCGTCATCTGCGGAGGTGTCATCCCACAACAGGATTATAAGTTCCTCTATGATCACGGGGTTAAGGCGATCTTTGGTCCGGGTACGAACATCCCAGAGGCGGCACAAGATATCCTGAGTTTGATCGGCGAAGCCAAAGATTGACCCGGCGCCAAGTTTTTCGTCGAAAAATCTTGTGATCCAGCGCCTTTGAGGAAAACATACGGCCAGACCCTTGCGGTCTGGCCGTATGTCATCTGGGGGGCTCATCCGTGTTACTTGATCACTTGGCGGTTGCTGGCGAAACGCTTGAACAGGCTTCGGCTCATGTCGAACAGGCGCTGGGCGTACCCTTGCAGGACGGCGGCAAGCACGAGAAATTCGGAACTCATAACCGGTTGTTGGGCCTTCGGGACGGTTTGTATCTGGAAGCCATCGCGATTGACCCCGATGCACCCAATCCGCAAATAACCCGCTGGTTCGATCTAGATCGGTTTCAGGGCGCTCCCCGCCTGACCAACTGGATTTGCCAGGTTCCGGATATCGAGACCTCACTGATGGTCTTTCCTGACGGAGTCGGCCAACCGATCGACCTAAACCGTGGCGCGCTGCGTTGGCGCATGGCGGTGCCTCCCAATGGGCGCCTGCCGTTTGATAATCTTTTCCCGGCGCTCATCCAGTGGCAGGGTGACCTTCACCCGGCAAACATGCTGAACGACAGTGGCTGCCAGCTGCGCCGCCTAGTCGTCTATCACCCTGATGCGCTGGATCTCGCCAAAGCGGTTGGGCCGTTGGGGCAAGTTGAGTTCGACAGCGGTCCGGCGGCGTTGCGCGCGGAAATTGACACGCCGCACGGGGTGCGGGTGCTGGAATGAATATCCGGCAAGCCAGTTCAGACGACGCGCCCGCCGTTGCGGCGATCTGGAATGCGATCATCCGCGACACGCTGGTGACCTTCACCACCGAATTGCGCAGCGATGACGCCGTTGCATTGGATATCAAATCCAGAGGGGCGGCGTTTCTGGTGGCCAAGCGTGACGGCGTTGTTCTGGGCTTCGCAACCTATGGTGCGTTTCGGTCAGGGCCGGGCTATGCCCATACGCGTGAACACTCGATCCTGTTGGCACCGCAGGCGCGGGGCCAGGGGATAGGCCGCGCATTGTTGCAGGCCTTGGAAGCCCGCGCACAGATGGACAATGTTCATGTTCTGATTGCGGGCATTTCCTCGGCCAACCCTGCGGCCATCGCTTTCCATACGGCTGCCGGATTTACACAAGTGGGCCTGATGCCCGAGGTGGGGTTTAAATGCGGTCAGTGGTTAGATCTTGTGCTGATGCAGAAAATTCTTGCCCCGCAGTGATCTGTCGCACCTGACAGTCGCGACAGAGCGGGTTAGGGTGCGCTCATGTCGATTTGGACCCGTATATCCGATGCGCTAAGCGCGCTTGCACAGGGCGAAAGCCTGACGGCCGTGTTCGAGAAACTGCGCACGCCGCCGGAACGCTCGGTCGCCTTTGCGATTGCGGTCATCGCCCTGGGGGCTAAGATGGCCAAGGCCGACGGGCAGGTCACGCGAGACGAGGTTACTGCCTTTCGGGATGTATTCCAGATCGCGCGCGAAGATGAGGCCGGTGCAGCCCGTGTCTTTGACATGGCGCGCACCGATGTCGCCGGGTATCAGGAATATGCCAGCAAAATTGCCTATATGTTCGCAGAAGACAGCACCACCTTGTGCGACCTGATGGAGGGGTTGTTTCATATCGCAATGGCCGACGGGTTTTATCATCCCAACGAAAATAAGTTTCTGGAAGATGTCAGCCGGATATTCGGTCAGACCGATGCTCAGTTTCTGGCCTTACGCGCACGGTTTGTACCGGATGCACCAAAGGATCCCTATACGGTGCTGGGTGTGCCGCGGAATATGCCTCTGCCCGACATTCGTAAGGTCTGGCGACAACTTGTACGCGACACTCATCCCGACGCCATGATGTCACGAGGCGTTCCGGAAGAGGCCATTCGTCTGGCCGAAAAAAAGATGATCGACATCAATCGCGCCTGGGATGAAATCAAAGGCGCGCAGGCCTGAACCGATGCGATTGGCAACCTACAATATTGAATGGTTCGCCAATCTCTTCGACCGGCAAGACCGTTTGATCGTAGATGACAGCTGGTCCGGCAGATACAATGTCACCAAAGCTGAACAGATCGAGGCCATCGCAAAAGTGCTGACGGCGATTGATGCGGATGCCGTGCTGATTGTTGAAGCTCCGAATACTGGTAAGACGCAGAACACGGTGCGTGCGTTGCAAGGGTTTGCCGAAGCGTTCGATCTCCGCATAGGAAACGCGATCATGGGGTTTCCGAACGATACCCATCAGGAACTTGCGTTTCTTTTCGATCCTCAGATCCTGTCATTGCGCCATGATCCCAAAGGAAACAAGGAAGGAAAAGGGGCTGCCCCTCGTTTTGATGGCGTGTTCAAGATCGACCTGGATATTGATGCAACCGAGGATCATGTGCGCTTTTCCAAGCCGCCAATGGAGTTGTCAGCGCAGACGTCAGGCGGGGCGACGTTCCGCCTGATCGGAGCGCATCTGAAATCCAAAGCCCCGCATGGGGCAGAAAGCCGCGATGAGGCGATCCGGATATCCATCGCCAATCGACGCAAACAGCTTGCACAGGCTGTCTGGTTGGGGCGGCGAGTACAGGCGCATATTGCGGCTGACGAGCATGTCATCCTTTTGGGCGATCTCAACGACGGGCCGGGCTTGGATGAGTTTGAAAACCTGTTCGGGCGCTCATCTGTTGAAATCCTGTTGCAGACCGGTCTGTTCGATCCGCATGCGGTGATGGCAAATGAGGCTGAACCCGAAATCTTACCCTCGTCCGCGCGCTTTGTGCGCCGCGACAGGGCTGATCATCTTGAGGCGTTGTTGGATTATGTCATGATCAGCGAAGGGCTGCGCGCAAAGCGTCCGAAATGGCGCATCTGGCACCCCTTTCAGGACCCGGCTTGTTTGGCCGCGCCGGATCTGCACAAGGCGTTGCTGACTGCCTCGGATCACTTCCCTGTCACGCTGGATATTGATCTGTGACCTTTCATCGCCGGCGTGGGCGACTTATATCTGAAGCATGAAAAAGTTCATTTCAATATGTGTGGTCACAGCGGCCATGGGCGTTCCGGCACAGGCAGAGGACGACACAGGCAAATCCTTGATGGAACAAGGGGCTGAGTTGTTCTTTGAAGGGCTGCGTCAGGAAATGGAACCCGCGCTTGAGGATTTGTTGGGGCTGGCAGATCAATTCGGCCCCGCGATGCAGTCGTTTTTTGAGGAAATGGGACCGGCCCTGGCGGAACTGGCCGCCGAAGTACAGGACTGGAGTGTTTACGAGGCTCCGGAAATCCTGCCGAACGGGGATATCATTATCCGCAAAAAGCCGCCCGAGCCCGAGGTTGAGCCGGAAAAACCCGAAAATGAGCCCGAAGGCGAGATTGATATCTGAGGGTCAGCCTTTGATGATCAAGCGGGGTTCGGATTTCAGCGTGCTTGCCAATGAGTTCAGTCGTGCTTCGGCCACTTCGCTAAAGAGAGGGGCTGCGGCTTCGGGCAAAATCAGCTCTAGCTGACGTTTTTTAGGGTACAGCCGAAGCGTGCCCATCGTGGCTTCGTTCTGCATCCACAGCATTGCACCAAAGCGCATGGCTTTGCCCAGAATCTCGGCCTGTTCCTGATCTTTTTCGCCCAACAAGTCATAGAGAGGGGTAAACCGGTTGCCCTCACGCTTGTTGCGATACCTGTGCTGCAGGGCCAGCCCGATATAGACCCGTTCGGAATGCTTTAAACCGCCCAAGTTGGCGCGAGTTACGTAATCAAAGCAGGTTTCAGCTCGGTAATCCGGATGGGCGCGCCAACTGACATCGTGCAAAAGACACGCAGCCTTGATCAGCCTGACCCGCGCGGCCGGCGCGGATTTGAACAGAGGCATGACGAATTCGAACAGATGTTTGCCAAACCCGGGCAGGCGGGCATCTTTGGCTTCGGAAAAATAGCTGGCTTCGATCAGAGGGTCACGATCGCGCAGGATTTGTGGCATCTGTTCGTAAAGCAGGCCTTCGCGGATACCATAGCTGGAAACGGCAATGTCCTTGGGTTTGAACGTTCGCACCAGTCGCGCAAGCACATCCATCGCATAAGGGATCAGCGCCATCCGAGAACCCGAGACGCCTGCCAGACTGCGCAGTTTTTCCGGGTCACCCTTTTCGATGAATTTTATGGTCTGATGCACCTGCTTTGTCGTCATCCGATATTCATGCAGCACGTTCAGGGGATATCCCCGGCGCAGCATGTCGAGCCTTGCAAAGGCCCGCCAGCTTCCGCCCACCAGAAACAGACGATCGCGCTGAGGGCCCATCTGGTCGCGCAGGTTTTCCATCGTCTCCTTGATTTGCGCCTTGCGCGCGCGACGACCGCCCTTGATATCCCGCAGCTTCAGCGGACCCAGGGCCGATGACAGGCGACGACCAACGTCTCCGCCACCGATCTCGGCCAGCTCCATCGAGGACCCGCCGATATCACAGATCAGACCATATGCACCGGGCCAGCCCAGTAAAACGCCCTGAGCGGACAGGCGTGCCTCTTCCCCGCCGTCGATGACCGAGACCGTCAACCCGGTTAGCGCGTGAACTTCGGCGCAGAAATCCGGGCCATCCTTGGCCTCTCGCACGGCGGCGGTGGCCACGACGTGCAGCCCCGGCAGACCCAGATCGTCTGACAGCCGGGAAAAACGCTTCAACGCAGCCAGGGCACGTATCCTGCCAAGCGGGTTCAGGCGGCCGGTCTCGGACAGGCCC
This sequence comes from Ruegeria sp. CDSC025, assembly GCF_059610805.1. Classification (NCBI taxonomy): domain Bacteria; kingdom Pseudomonadati; phylum Pseudomonadota; class Alphaproteobacteria; order Rhodobacterales; family Roseobacteraceae; genus Ruegeria; species Ruegeria sp. CDSC025. Next base: position 204,695 of record NZ_JBXWOJ010000005.1, read on the forward strand.
GCGCCAAGCTCGCACATGACTTTTTCATTGTAGAAATAGGCAGGCGATCGCGCCGCACCATCAAAGATCACCATCCTGACCGAGTTCGACCCTACATCAACAACGCCGACGCGCGACAGGGCGCGGGCCTCGGGGTTGTCAAACAACGGCTTTCCGAAAGGTCCCCAGTCGGGAATGTTGGTATCTACGGCTTGATCCATATCTCGTCCAGATATTCCAGGCTTAAGATGCGAAATCACCGGGGACGGGTCAATCGCTGGTTTCGGCATCTTCCAGTTCCGCACTCAGTACCCGTACGGCCAGAGCCCGCGTGATGTCTCGTTTCTCAGACAGCGCCAGTTGATCCAGCAGCGCCACAGTGCTGGCGGCGGTTTCGAAACGGCGATCCATATGTTTGACGAGGTAAGCGATGACCTCGGGTCCGGGGTTCAGCTGTCGGTCTACGAACAGTTTGGCCAGCACGGCGCCCAGTAGCGCGTCATCGGGCGGGTCCAGCGCAACGTGATGTGCGCCTTCGATCCTGCTTTGCAGGTCAGGCAAGGGCAACTGCCAGAAATTTGACGCCAGGCGCCCGGTCATCAACAGGGCGTGGCCTTCTGCCAACACAAGATTGTGCAAATGGAATAGGGTTTTCTGCTGGTCGATATCGCCAGCAATCATGGGGACATCTTCCACTGCGATCGGTGTTTGGGCGAGGTCAGGAACCTCGTCGTGCTTAATCTGCGAGGCTTGCACAATGCGACCACCGGTCTCGGCCGCCCACACATGGGCCAGATGTGTCTTGCCCGCGCCTGCAGGACCGCTGAGCACCAGTTTATTCCCCGGCCATGAGGTAGCCGAGATCATGGCCACGGCCAGCGCATTTGCGGGCGAGACGAAAAAATCCTCGCGCCCCAGCGCAGTCTTGGCCGGTAGATCAAAGCTCAGCTGTAGGGCCATTCAATCGTCTTCCTGGTCCAAACCCACAAGGCCAGTATACAGACGGCTATCCAAATAGATCGACGTGGCAAAGCGCGCCAGAACGCCAAGTGCTGCGGCGACCGGGACGGCGATCAGCATCCCGACAAATCCGAACAGGGCGCCAAAGACCGACAATGCCAGCAACAGCCAGACCGGGTGCAACCCGACCGAGCTGCCGACGAGCTTTGGCGTCAGAAAATTGCCCTCGGCCACCTGACCCAATGCAAAGACCGCTGCGACCAGCCCAATTTGCGTCCAGTCTCCCCAGAACTGGAAAAGTGCCAAACCAATGGCCAGTGAGCCCCCGATCAGGGCGCCCAGATAAGGGATAAACGTGACCAAGCCGGCGATGAACCCAACGACCAGCCCGAACTGCAGTCCGACGGCCATCAGCGCGACGGCGTAATAGGTGCCCAGGATCAGGCAGACCGTGCCCATTCCACGTACAAATGAGGCCAGAACGCTGTCAATCTCACCAGCCAGCCGCTTGATGGTGGGGGCGTGGTCGCGGGGCAAAAGCTCTGCGATACGAGCAATCATGCGGTCCCAGTCCAACAGCATGTAGACGGTGACCACTGGGACAATCACCAGCAGAACCACCACGTTGATGGCTGATCCAAGCGACGCAGCGACAGATTGCAGGACATCACCAGTTTTGGACTGAAGCGTCTCTCCCAAGGACACCAGAAACTGGTGCGTGTTGGATTCGCGGTCCAAAAGCGACGGGAATTGCTGTTCGATAAACCCTCTTAGCTGCTTGAGAAGGCTGGGCATAACCTCGACCAGGTCGATCAACTGGGTGATCAGCGCCGGAACGACCATCAGGATAAGCAGTACGAAACCCAAAACGCCGACAACCGTGATTACCCCGGTAGCGGCCATGCGGGACAGGCCCAGCTTTTCAAGCCTATCCGCAACAGGATCAAGGAAATAGGCAATCGCGCCACCGATTACAAAGGGCAGCAATACATCGCCAAGTGCCCACAACAGCAGTACAATAACCACTGCGGCGATGCCCCAGTACCTGAGTTGATCTCTTACCGGCAAAGCCATGGCTGTCCCCTTGTTTCGGCACGTCCAAATGTTCTTGGCGTATGCGGCCCTACGATGCAAGCGCTTCATGACCCGCCAGAATCGCGCGGGGCTAGTCGCTTAACGTGCCCAGTTCAGGGGTGGCGTCATGCGCTGTTTCATCGGGCCAGTTGGTGCGCCAGATTTCAGCCGACCAATGGCCGCAATGCACGGATGGCCTGTCAAAGCCGGGCAGGGGCGGTAAAAGCGGTTCGACAACCACATCATGACGCGGCACCGCGAAATACGGGAAGGAATAGCGTTCTTTTCCCGACCGGTTGACCACCCGGTGCGGCGTGGATTTCAAGCGCCCACCTGACCAAAGCTCCAGCATGTCACCGATATTGACGACGAACCCACCCGGCGGGCAGTCGGGGGTTATCCAGCCTCCGTCACGGGTCTGAACCTCAAGCCCGCCGACCGGGTCCGGGGCGATGATGGTCAGCGCATCCGTGTCTTTATGCGGGTGGATGCCGTACCCGGCCTCGTCCGGGGCCTGAGGGGGGTAGTGCAACAAGGTCATATTGGTCATGGGGTCGCGGAACGCAGCGCGCAGCTGGTTCGCAGGTAGCTTCAATCCCATCTCCAGCGCGCCCAGCAGCATATGCGCGACACCGTCCAGCTTTGACCAGTAATCCAGAATCACTGCCTGTGCCCGTGGAACATGGCGGGGCCAGATATTGGGGCCATAGAGGGCACAATCTCGGCGGATGGGCGCATCCAGGTCCACCTGATAATGCAGCTTGTAGCCTTCGTATTTATCCGCTTTGCCCGACCCGTCATTCGGGGTGAAAAACCCCATCGGGATAAAACCGCGATAATTCTCGCGTGTGATCGCCTGATCCCATTTCGCATCATCGTCGATGTCGAAAATCTCCCGGACGCAAGTGCGCATGTTGTTGACGGTGTCCCGCGAAACGCCGGTGCCGGTAATCGACAGGAACCCAATCCGTGTGCAGGCATCCATGACTGCCTGAACGGTTGCGTTGAAATCGGTGTGGCTGGCGTCACCCAGCGGAGCAATGTCGATTGTTGGAATGTGGTCCATCAGCGTATCCTCACGCCTTGCCGTGCCAGTTCTTTATGCACCGGGGCAAGGTTCAATTTATCGAGGTCTTGGTTGCTTTTGAGTGAAAGCGCCGCAGCAATCCCCGCGCCCTGACCCATGACCGCACAGCAAGCCATGTTGCGCGTCGCCGCATGGGCAACCCGGTCCGCCCCATGTGACCGGCCCGCGACCAGCAAGCTTCTGATCCCTTTGGGCAGCATCGACCGATAGGGGATATGCATGTACCGACCAGTCGTGGGCAGGATCAAAATGCCATAGCCGTCGATGAATTCGGGATAGATGCCGATGGTGTCTTCGAACCGGCCCTGATGGCGGGCGTCATCCTCGGTCATGTTGTACACCGCGTCGATTTTGCGGGTGTCGCGGATGCCGATGGTCATCCCGAAATTCCGCAGCCGGGCGTTCTCACACCCGGGCATGAACCGGCGCAGCGCCTCGATGGCGAGCATTGACTGACGTCGCCCTTCGATCTCACCGCGGGTCATGCTGTCGGGATCGGTGCCATCGATCTCGGCCAGATGAATAAGGTTCATATAGGTCAGCTCACCGGTGTCATGCATCGCGCCCCAAGTGCCCGCGATGGTGTTCAGATGTGCTGGGATCAGCCCCTGATCAATCGCCTGCTGGAACGGTTTGTGCACAAAGGGCGAGTACATGTCGTCCTCTTTACCGCTGGTCTCAATGTTCCATTCGCCACCACCGCCCCAGTCCTTATAGGTCTGGGGGTCGGCCTTTACGCCTTCGATAAAGGCGCGCTTGTCGACGCCCGCCAGATGGAACATGACCGAGGCCGCCATCATGTCTTCTCGTGCGGTCTTGTGCGTGGGCGCACCGGCGCGATGGGCGACATCTGCGTCCCCGGTAGCGTCAATGACAACCTTCGCCAGTATCGCCTCGCGCCCGGCTTTGGATTCGGTGATGATGCCGGTGATCCGGTCGCCGTCCATGATCGGAGCCACGAATTGCCGATGCAGCATCGGATGCACACCGGCCTCTTCAATCAGTTTGTCGGCGACCAATTTGAACCCTTCGCTGTCCAGCTCATAACTCAGCGACTGGCTTTCTGGCACCGCCGCACCCATTTCTTTGGCGCGGGTTTCGAACTCCATGCCGATGCCGCCAGCCTCGACCGTTTGCTCGTGGCGATACCAGGCAAAGCCTTCAACGCCGACAGCAGTGATATTGCCGCCCATGCAGCCGAAGCGGTCGACCAGAGACACTTCGGCTCCGGCCCGTGCGGCCGCCAGCGCTGCGGCCAGACCTGCAGGCCCGGAGCCAACAACCAGAACGTCCGTGGAATGGACAACGGGGATCTGACGGGCGGGTTCTTGAATGGTCTGCATGGGCGCCTCGGTGACTTTACATTGCCGCCACATTTGACACAGCTAACTGGCGGGTCAATCAAAAAACCGACAGGCCCGTGGTCGTAAAACCCCAATGCGTGATTGCCCCCGGCGGGGCTTTGGCATAATCACCTTTGAAGTCGAATTTTACCTCTAAAGGTCAAGCCATGCGCCTCAGCCGTTACTTTCTGCCCGTTCTCAAGGAAAACCCCTCCGAGGCTCAGATCGTCAGCCACCGGCTGATGCTGCGCGCGGGCATGATCAAGCAGGCCGCTGCTGGGATCTATTCCTGGCTCCCGCTGGGGTTCAAAGTTCTGCGCAAGCTGGAAAACATCGTGCACGAAGAACAGGCGCGGGCGGGTCACATCGCCATTCAGATGCCTGTCATGCAATCGGCAGATCTGTGGCGCGAATCCGGACGTTATGACGACTACGGCCAGGAAATGTTGCGCATGAAAGACCGGCATGACCGGGACATGCTTTTTACCCCGACTGCCGAGGAACTGGTGACCGACATTTTTCGGGGTCATGTCAGTAGCTACAAGGACCTGCCGCTGACGCTCTATCAGATCCAGTGGAAATTCCGCGATGAAATCCGTCCGCGTTTCGGCGTGATGCGGGGCCGCGAGTTCTATATGAAGGACGGTTATAATTTCGACTTGACCAAAGAGGATGCGCTGCACGCCTATAACCGCCACCTGGTTACATATCTGCGCACCTATGAGCGCATGGGCTTGCAGGCGATCCCGATGCGCGCCGATTCCGGCCCAATCGGTGGCGACGATACGCATGAATTCCTGGTTTTGGCTGAAACCGGCGAGTCTGAGGTATTCTATGACAGCGCCGTCACCGACCTGACTTTTGGCGACCGTCAGATTGACTATGACGACCGTGGTCAATGTCAGTCCATTCTGGAAGAGTTCACTTCAAAATACGCCCGCACCGACGAGACGCATGACGAGGCGCTGTTCAATCAGGTGCCGGAAGATCGGCGCCGTGTGGCGCGCGGGATCGAAGTTGGCCAGATCTTCTATTTCGGCACAAAATATTCCGAACCCCTTGGGGCAACCGTTCAAGGCCCCGATGGCAAACCGGTTCCGGTCCATATGGGTAGCCACGGCATCGGTGTCAGCCGCTTGGTTGGCGCGATCATTGAAGCCAGCCATGACGACAAGGGCATCATCTGGCCAGAGGGCGTGACCCCGTTCCATTGCGGTATCGTGAACCTGAAACAAGGCGATGACGAAGCGGACGCAGCCTGTGAAAAACTCTATGCCGCGCTGACCGTGCTGGGGTTGGAGCCACTTTATGATGACCGTAACGAACGGGCAGGCGGTAAATTCGCCACGATGGATTTGATCGGCCTGCCTTGGCGGATCACGGTCGGCCCGCGCGGCCTGAAGAACGGTGTGGTGGAACTGACTTGCCGCCGCACAGGCGAAAGCGAAGAGTTGAGCCCCGAAGCCGCCGTCACCAAGATCGCCGAGATCTATGAGCGCATTGCCTGAAACCGACACGCCGCTGATCTCGGTCATCACGGCGACATATAACCTACTGTCCCAAGGGCGGCAGGACAGTTTCCGCGAAGTCATAGCCTGTATGGCCCGGCAGAGTTGCGACCGGGCCGAACATATCATTCAGGATGGCGCATCGGATGACGGCACGGTGGCGTTTCTGGAAGAGCTGACGGCAGGTGCACCACGAACGCGCGTGATCAGCGCGCCTGATACTGGCCTGTATGATGCCATGAACAAAGGCGCCGAGGCTGCACAGGGTGAATATCTGCTGTTCCTGAACTCGGATGACTCGTTGGCATCGGATGGCATTTTGAACACCCTTGCCGACCGGCTTGCGGAATCTCGACCGGATTTCCTGTATGGCTCGACCCTGCGCAAATACGAGGACGGTTCGGAAAGTCGGGAAAAGCGCATGTCGCTCAAAGCGATCCTGCAGCGGATGCCGTTCTGCCATAATTCGGTGTTGCTGCGGCGGGATGTGTTTCAGGCGCTTGGCGGGCATGACACGCAGTTTCGGGTGGCTGCGGATTATGACCTGATGCTGAGGCTTGTCGCTGCCGGATATCAGGGAGAGCGCACGGTTGAGCCTGTTTCCATGTTCTGGGGCAGGGGCGTAACCAGCGACATTGTCAAAACCGCCGAGGATTATGCCTGCGTCTGGGTTCAATTCTATTCAGGTTTCAATGCAGCGCGGACCCTGACCCAACAGGATTTCTTCCGGTTCTACCGCCGCGGACACATGCCTGCCAATCTGATGATCGAATTACTGCGGCGCCCAGATACCCCGGTCGGGATCAAACTGGCGGCACGCCATAGCCTATGGAAAACGGCCCGCCGATCCGTACAGTTTTGGCGGCGCTATTAGTGGCCTGCCGCAGTCGGTCGGACGGATAGCAGATCGCCATCAGCCTCGGATCCGCGTGGAACAACGATCGGACGGCCCAAGCGATTGACCAGGTCCTTAAATTCGAACCCCAGAAAGCGTATTCCGCAAACACGGTCGCCAGTCATGCGATCGGTGATACATAACCGCCCCTGTCGAAACGCCAAATGGTACCCTTTATCTTTCAGGATATCCGTCAGATTGCCCCAGCTTGCGGCACCGGAAAATATCGGGCGTATCGCCGCGCGCAGCAGTGCTGCGGTCTCGCAATCAATTTCTGTAGATAGTTTCCGGGCCGAAATTGCGCCCGGTTGTTCTGTTTCAGTACGAATATTCATGAGCGACCCCCGCTCTGGAAATGAATTCCCCCACAAAGTAGGGTGACAAAGTTTCTTTAAATAATCAAAAAGCGAAATAATATTGCGCCTAAAATGTTGCATTTTGAGTGCAGTTTCACCCTGAATGCTCACATTGACTTCATAGCTGAAACAATGCGGTGCTGTCTGTGAAGGGCTTCACAACCAAGGGTATAATGCCGCATGTGGAAATCATCCGTATTTTGAAAAACCCCGACCTGATTCGCCGATGGTTGAATTTCTTGCGGAATTGGATCACCTGGAATTTGCTGATACACGGGCCGAAAATCACAAAAGGATCCACGGTTTGCTGAGCTTCACAACCGTCGTCTATTCCAAAGACTTCCCCTTGCTTGAATTGCAGGCATTGTCTTTTGCCCGATTTGTTGACCCTGATCAGGTCGGCTCGATCCGGGTGATCATGAACGATGTGGGCGAACCGGCACTGCGCGCGATGGTGGAACCGATTTTGGCTTCTTACGGTCCGTTGCGACCCAAAGTTGAAGTCCTGAGCGGCGATGACGTTTTGCTGGCTCCTGGGCAATGCGCGCGCCGGTCGATCTCGGACAGGATATTGGTCGAAAACCGATACCGCATTCCGGGCGCGCGCAAGGGTGGATGGCGTGGCAACAACGGATACCGGACACAGCAAGTTTTGAAATTGGGATCTGCTCGGGCTGCCTTGACAGAAAACATTGTAATACTGGACACCAAGAACCTGTTTCTGCGCCCCTTTCAGGAGGCCGAGTTTTTCTCGGACAGTGGTGCGGCGCGGATTCCGTTTATCGGTGTGAACAGCGATTATCATAGACGCTGGCTGGAACAGAGCTTTGATGCGCTGGGCGCGTCGATCCCGGAAACGGACGGTATACAGACAACAAATTTCGCAACGCCTTATCCTGTGCGCCGGTCGCTGATCCTGGATCTGCTGCAAGAGATAAATGCGCGCCACGGATCGGTTCAGTCGCTATTTGCCTCTCGCAGGCGCCCGTCTGAGTTTATGTTGTTGAATGCATTTTGTCTGAAATCCGAAGCCGGTTTTGCGCCTTGGTTCGAACCCTCGGGAAACACCAGCATAGGGCTGTGGCCATCCTTCTCGGCGCAGAAACTGACCGATGAGCTTTCCCGCCTCGACGATCCGGAAACTTTGACCCTAGGCTTGCATAACAGAGCGCTTTACAAGCTGCCCGCCGACATTCGAAACCGGGTGTTTCACGAGCTGGAAAGCCGCGGTATCTGCGATCGTTCCATCGCCGAGGCCGCCTTGAACAGAACCGCTGCTTTGACGGGGCAAGTCGAAGTGGGCGGATAACCGGCTTGACCCCCGGTCGAATTGCCGAGAGGGTCGCCACAAAACAAAACCAGCGGAGCAGACATGGCCAAGACACCACCGCCATTTGCGCTTTTTGAGTGGAAAATCGCTTGGCGATACCTGCGTGCGCGCCGTGCTGAAGGTGGCGTCAGCGTGATGACATGGATTTCGCTGATCGGGATTACCCTGGCAGTGTTTGCGCTGATCGCCACATTGGCCGTCAGGTCCGGTTTCCGGTCCGAATTTGTCGGAACCATTCTGGGGGCTAACGCCCATGTGACCGTGTATTCATCGGGTGAGTTCACTGCGCAGGGGCAGGTCGATCGCACTATTGCGGATTATACGGACATGGCCGACCGGATCGCTCAGGTTCCGGGCGTTCAGCGTGCAGCACCTTTGGTGAAAGGTCAGGTTCTGATCACCAATCGCGACCGCAGCAGCGGGGTTGAGGTATTTGGCATCCAGCCCGAAGATTTGCTGGAACTGCCCGGTGTCGCCGAAAGCGAACAGGCGGTTGGTGATCTGTCGATGTTTCAGAACGGCCAGGACGTCATTGCCATAGGTTCAGGCGTCGCGCGCAGCATCGGGGCGACGGTGGGCGATACCATCAAGCTGACCTCGCCCAATGGGGTGAAGACCGCGTTTGGCACCTCTCCCCGAGTGAATGCCTACCAGGTGGTTTATGTGTTTTCTGCTGGGCGTTATGACATCGACCGGACGCGGGTCTATATGCCCTTCGAACAGGCGCAGGGTTTTTTCAACCGCGAGGGTGTGGCTGATGAGATCGAAGTTATGGTTGACCGCCCCGAAGAACTGACGCCGATCCTGATCCCCATCCTTGAGGCCGCAGGTGAGCGCAGTCAGATCTGGACATGGCAGGATGCCTCGGGCGGGTTCCTGCGTGCGCTTGAGGTGGAAGACAACGTCATGTTCATCATCCTGTCGATCCTGGTTCTGATCGCGGCGATGAACATCGTCTCGGGTCTGATCATGCTGGTGAAAAACAAGGGCCGAGACATCGGCATCCTACGCACCATCGGGCTGAGCGAAGGCTCGATCCTGCGCGTGTTCTTTATCTGCGGCGCGTTTACCGGGATCATCGGCACTGCGTTGGGCGTGGTGCTGGGCTGTCTCTTTGCAATCTATATCGACCCAATCTTCAGTTTTGTGAACTTTGTGATGGGGGGCGGGGTTTGGGATCCGTCCATCCGCGGCATCTATGCGCTGCCTGCCGAGCTGCATCTTTCGGATGTGCTCAAGGCCGTTGGCCTATCTCTGGGCTTGTCCTTCCTGGTCACCTATTTCCCCGCCCGTCGCGCGGCGCGGCTGAACCCTGTTGAGGCGCTGCGCTATGAGTGATGTAATGATGCGATTGGCCGGTCTGACCAAGACTTACCTCAAAGGCACGCCGGGCGAAGTTCAGGTGTTGCGCGGTGTCGATTTGGACCTGCGAGCGGGCGAGGCCGTGGCTCTTGTGGCGCCCTCTGGTGCCGGTAAGTCGACGCTGTTGCATATTGCCGGATTGTTGGACACACCCGACACAGGATCGGTTGAGATTGCAGGCCAGAACGTGACCGGGAAAGGTGATCGCACGCGAACTGCGTTGCGGCGGCAGGATGTCGGCTTTGTCTACCAGTTTCACCATCTGTTGCCAGAATTCACCGCGTTGGAGAATATTACCCTCCCGCAGCTGGCCAATGGCGTGTCCGAAAGGGCAGCCCAGGAACGGGCGATGTCCCTTCTGGATCATGTCGGCGTCGCCGCGCGCGCCGATCACCGGCCGGCCGCCCTGTCTGGTGGTGAGCAGCAACGCGTGGCCTTCTGCCGCGCATTGGCCAACAAACCTCGGGTTCTTCTTGCGGATGAGCCGACAGGTAATTTGGACCCTGAAACCTCGGATCAGGTTTTTGACGCATTGATGGCTTTGGTGCGGGACGAGGGGCTCTCGGCTCTGATCGCCACACATAACATGCAGCTTGCCGCCCGGATGGACCGAACACTGAGGCTGGACGGAGGCGCGCTTAGGCCAGTTGAGTGATGGCAACGCCTGCAGCCATCACTGCGATACCGCTTGCGCGAATCCATGTCAGCGGGGTGACCTGCGCGCCAAACAAGCCGAAGTGGTCGATGGCTGCAGTGCTGACGAGTTGCCCAAGAAGGACAAAGAACACCGCGTTGCCGACCCCAAAATGTGGCGCAACATGGGTGATCGACAGAACGTAAAAGGCGACAAGCACACCGGCCAGAAGCAGGTGCTTGGGGGCATCGGCAATTTTTGAAAGGGCTCCAAAGCCGGGAAAAACCACCATCAACGCTGCACTTGATGCAAAGGCTATCGCAAACAGGACCACAGCCGCTGTTGTTGGCGACCCGATCAATTTGCCCAATGCGGCATTCAACGCGGCAAGGATCGGGACCCCAATTCCAGCCACAAGCATAATAGCAGCATATTGTGTCATGCGGTTTTCCTATTGCCTCGTTGATCTGGATCATTGCGCCAAGCCCAGGCACGGGCAAGCCTGAAAATGTCAAATCTGACAGGAGGATGTGATGATCAGACAGGCAATGGGGGCGCTATCGATAGCGGCGTTTGTGACGGCGTCTCAGGTCAGCGCGCAGGATACAGATACCGGCGCCGAGCTGTACCAGCATTATTGTGCAACCTGCCACGGGATCGACGCGACGGGATATGGTCCAATGGCAGGCGTCCTTGTTATTCAGCCAACTGACCTGACGCGGCTTGCAAGCAGCGAAGGGGTATTCCCGACCGCTCGTGTTGTGGCGCGCATAGATGGACGAGACCCGCTGGTCAGCCATGGCAGCCCGATGCCAGTCTATGGACCGTATTTCGAAGGGCAGGATACGGCGATGAAAACACCAGATGGGCAGCCGATCCTGACCAGCCAGCCGATCGTGGATCTGGTGGCTTATCTGCAGACGCTGCAGGCCAACTGAACGTTACCGACAGATTCCTTTGATCTCGGCATCGGCCCAGGGGATGACCACTGCGCTTTCACGCTTGTCACCACGTAGCGGAGCCAGATCGAAATGTGCGCCCAGCATCTCGTGCAGACGTCTGGTGCGGGGTGCCGAAGGATCCAGCGCCCGGCAACAAATGTATTCCTCGACAATGGCGCCCTGCTGTTCGAACCCGTAGGAAAGGAAATCTGGTGAGTTCTCCAGATCGAATTGATAGGGGTCGTTATTCCCGCCATGCTCGGCTGCGGCGCGCAGCGGATGATAGCCGGTCTTCTTGCGGTTTTGCCATTGCCACACATGGGTCAGTTCATGACCCAGCAACATCGCCGCGATCAGGTTCATCCGATCCGGGAATTCGGACATGTAATCGTCCAGATACCAGTCACGCGTGAAATAGACCTTGTTGAACAGGGCCACTGCCGCGGGTTTTGCGGTGACGACACCTTCTTTCGGGGCGGGAAAAATGCGCTCGCGGCAGGCAAGGCGTGACCGATCTTTACGATAGAAAGTTATTGGCGCAACTGGTGCGCCTTCGACCAACCGCACTTTGTTGAGTTTCAGCGTATCACCCTGAAGTGTGCGGGTAAAAGCAGCCTCCTGATCAGTCAGGGGGCGACCGCAAGCGGTGAGTACCAAAAGGGACGTCATCAAAATGAGGCGCAACATGACAAAAAATCTATTCTGGCAGCACTCGTGTGCAAATGGTTTTTTACAGGCTCATTGCTAGGACGCGGCTGATTTCCGTCAGAGATCGCCCGGACTGTTCCATCCATGTGTTGAATGCCGCTTGAACCGAGGCCATCGCCTTTTTCGATGTCGGCGGCTTATCGACCACGCCCTCGGCCACCAGCCGTGCGGTCACATCCTGCGACAGGATGAAACTGTCACGCCCCGCAAATCGCATCGCATATTGCGCCGATGCGCCACCCAGGCGCGACCCTCGCTTGCTCAGCATGTTCAGCAAACCGACATAGTCATCCGAAGGCCACCCTCCCAGAATCATTCCGACGCCACCTTCTTGGCGCAGTTCCAGCAAAAAAGCAGCATTGTCGCGGACCGTGGCGATCTTGGTGCCATTGCGCACGACCCGAGTGTCCTGCAGCAGAGCATCGAATTTTTCGTCGTCCATAAAGGCGCAGCGTCCAATGTCGAACCCGTCAAAAGCGGTTTCGAACCCGTCCCATTTGTTTTCGATGACCTTCCAGTTAAACCCGGCCTGAAAGATGCATTTCGTGATAATCGACAGCCAGCGATCTTCGGGCATTTCAGCCAGTTCCGCAGGGCTTTTGGGTTTGGAAAGCTTGTTGCTCAGGGCATCTGTCCCGCCGTGACGGCTGGCGGCTATGGCGAAAATCTCGTCGAAATGGCGCATCTGCAGAATCCTCCAAACCTAGCGTCGCGTTTTGCGGTCGGTGTTGCAAGGTGGCCCGGGACACATGCCTGCCAAGGTAAAAAAACATCCCAAGCCCAAAAGAAATGCTCGACAAAGTGGGTGATTCTGGTTTGTGATTGACTCGTCAATCAATATCCGCACCGCAATGCTGGGGAAATGCAGTGGGCGCGGGCGCCTAGCATGATGCTGAAAGAGGGGAAACACTGGGGCAAAGGGGCGAGTTATTCCGTGCCGCGCCGAACTGTCTGCTTCCCTTCTTCGCCAGTTTTTGTGCATGTTGCGACATGGATTTGTCACATGACAAGCCGACTGGCGCGTAACAGCGCGCCGGACCGGGCAAAACGAATATTGCAGGGAGAAAATCAATGAAAAAACTGAGTGTAAGCCTGATGGCGCTGACCGTTGCAGGCTCTGCCTATGCCGCCGAGATGGGGGCCGTGGATCAGCCGATCAAACTGGCGATCAACGAATGGACTGGCCAGCACGTGACCACCCATGTCGCGGGTGAGATGCTGAAAGCTGCCGGGTACAATGTGGAATATGTGACCGCAGGCATGATGAATCAGTTCCAGGCGCTGGCCGATGGTGACATCGACGCGACCCTGGAAATCTGGTCGTCCAACGTATCGGATGAATATGCCAAGAAGATCGACGAAGGCACCGTCGTTGAAATCGGCGATCTGGGCCTCGACGCCAAAGAAGGCATCGCCTATCCCGCGCATGTGGCTGATCTGTGTCCCGGCCTGCCCGCATGGGAAGCGCTGAAGGACTGCGCACAGGTATTTGCGACGGCCGAAACACTGCCCGGGGGCCGTCTGGTCGATTACCCGGCTGATTGGGGTACGCCCGGCGCTGACCGTATGGTGGGCCTGGATCTGCCGTTCAAAGCGGTTCCCGCAGGTTCCGAGGGGGCTTTGATAGCCGAGCTTCGGGCTTCGACCGAGCGCAACTCGCCGCTGCTGATCACCTTCTGGCAGCCGCATTGGGCCATGTCGGCCTATGATGTGCAATTCGTCGAACTGCCAGCCGGGGAAGACGCCTGTTTCACCGATCCCGCTTGGGGCCCGAACCCGAACGCTGTGAATGATTGCGATTTCTCGCCGTCGCGCATCTTCAAGGCGGGTTGGAGCGGCATGGAAGACAAATGGCCCGCAGCCTATGAAATCCTGACCAACTATCAGCTGGCGGTCGAAGATCAGCAGCCGATGATGGGTGCGATCGACGTTGATGGTGGTTCCGTCGAAGTGGTCGTCGCCGCTTGGATGGCTGAAAACGAAGGCAAATGGCGCCCTGTTGTTGACGCGGCTACGCAGTGAGCTGACATCAGTGACTGACGTAAATTCGCCAGCCATCGCCTGCCAGAATCTCTGGCAGGTGTTTGGCCCCGGCGCTGACAAAGCCCTGACCGACGCGCTGTCTCGGTCAGGGAATGACGCTGACAAAGCCGCTGCCGATCTGCGGGAAAACGGGTTCATCCCCGCCGTTCAGGATGCCAATTTCGAGGTCAAGGAGGGCGAGCTGTTTGTGATCATGGGCCTGTCCGGTTCGGGCAAGTCCACTTTGATCCGCTGTATCTCGCAGCTTTTGCCGGGCACGGGTGGCGAAATCCGTGTGGATGGCGAGAACGTCATCGGCGCGTCAAAGAAAGCCATGACCGAGCTGCGCCGCAAAAAGCTGGGCATGGTATTTCAGCATTTCGGCCTGTTCCCGCATATGACCGTTGCTGAAAACGTCGCCTATCCGCTGCGTGTTCAGGGTGTTAGCCGCAAAGAGCGGATGGCCCGCGCGCAGGAGGTGATCTCGTTGGTCGGGCTGGAAGGGCGCGAAGACAGCTTCCCGCGTCAGCTCTCGGGTGGTCAGCGGCAGCGTGTCGGGATTGCCCGGTCTCTGGCCGTGAACCCCGATATCTGGTTTTTGGACGAACCGTTCTCGGCCCTCGATCCCTTGATCCGCCGTCAGTTGCAGGATGAATTCCTGCGCATTCAGGCGACGTTGCAGAAATCCATCGTCTTCATCACCCACGATATTCAAGAGGCGCTGAAACTGGCCGACCGGATTGCCATCATGCGCGACGGCAAGATAGTCCAGATCGGTACACCCACCGATATCGTACTGCGCCCGGTGGATGATTACGTGCGAGAGTTTTCAAAGGATGTCGCCAAGGGTCAGCATGCCAAGGTCGCATCGGTCATGCGCCAAGACGGAGAGCGGGGACCAGATGACCCTGGCCTGACAACCTCGATGACATTGGACGCTGCATTGGCGCATTGCATGGAGTTATATGAACCGGTGCCCGTCAGGGATGCCGATGGTAACATCGTCGGAACGGTTCATCCGTCCGATCTGGCCGCCGCCCTGCAGGTTGATGAAACATGACTGTAGCGACGGAAGTTTCTGTGCCGCAGGCGCGCCTGAGCATTGGCGCGCGCGCCGCACTGATCACAGTGATCGTCGGTGCGTTGTGTCTGGCGCTGGAAGGCGTCGCGCCCTGGCTGGTCAAATGGCCCGCAGGCTGGGAACTGCCTGCAACGCAATGGATCGGCACGTTTCTGGACTGGTTCCTGAACGGGATCAAACCGGTGGCGCGGCTGTTTTCCGATCTCATGGCCTATCCCATGAACTGGGCCAACTTTGTTCTCGGCAATACGCCATGGCCCATCCTGATCGGTCTGGTGACTGCGCTGGGTTGGTATCTGGGCGGCTTGCCGATGGCGGCGCTGGGCTTTGTGGGCCTTAGCTTTGTGTTGGCATCGGGCTATTGGGCCGAAAGTATGAACACCCTAGCGTTAGTGGCCGTTTCCGTGCCGGTTGCGCTGATCATGGGCGGAGCTATCGGTATCCTTGCCAACGAAGTTCCGCGCGTGAAGTCATTTGTGCAGGCCGTGCTGGACGTGATGCAGACCGTGCCGACATTCGCTTATCTGACGCCGCTGCTGCTGCTGTTTGGTTTCGGTCCTGTGGTTGGGCTGATCGCCTCGGCCATCTATGCGGCCCCTCCGATGGCGCGCAACGTGATGTTGGGGCTGGAGCGGGTC
Organism: Ruegeria sp. CDSC025; assembly: GCF_059610805.1. Lineage (NCBI taxonomy): Bacteria > Pseudomonadati > Pseudomonadota > Alphaproteobacteria > Rhodobacterales > Roseobacteraceae > Ruegeria > Ruegeria sp. CDSC025. The sequence continues at coordinate 220,613 of NZ_JBXWOJ010000005.1, forward strand.
GAACCGGAAATCAAAGAGGCTGCCATCATGTCCGGCGGCACGCGGTTTCAACAGCTGTTTCAGGTCGAGATCCCGGCTGCAGCCACGCAGATCATGGTCGGTGTGAACCAGTGCCTAATGGCTGCGCTGTCGATGGTTATCATCGCAGCCGTCATTGGCGGCTTCAACGATATCGGTTGGGAGGTTCTTCTGACCATGCGCAAGGCACAGTTCGGCGAAGCCTTGATGGCCGGTCTGGTGATCGTGGTCTTTGCCGTCGTCATCGACCGGATGAGCGGGACGCTGGCGACCGAACGTAAACGCTATGACCAGCGTGTCGCCTGGGCAGTAATTGGCGTTGCCGTGCTGTTCACCGCTGCCTTTTGGACCAGGCTGCCGAACCCGTCCGAACTGACCATTCTCGACCCGCTGGCCGGGGTGATTGACGGCGGGCTGACGGCGTTTACCCAGGCTAATGGACCGTGGCTTGACGCGCTCAAGAACAACTCTTTGTTCTATGTGCTGCTGCCGCTTCGGATTGGTTTGGACCAGGCCGTGCTGCCGTTCACATGGGGTTTTCAGTGGACGCCCGTGATGAGCTATGGCCTGTTCGCCGCCGCCGCAGCGATTGCTGTGCTAATGGCATGGCGCGGACACCTGACCGGCGGGCTTGTGATGCTGATCCTGATCGGGATGCTGGAAACCGGCATTGCCAATCTGCCCTGGCCTTTCGTTCTGACTGCCGCCGCCGCGTTGGGGTGGGTGGCAGGGGGCTGGCGATTGGCGGCGCTTTCGGTCGGATTGCTCTGTACCATTCTTGTCTCGGGCCTGTGGGAACGCGCGCTGTTATCGCTGTATCTGAGCGGTGCTGCGGTGTTTTCTTGTGCCGTAGTCGGTGGTGTGATTGGTCTTGCCAGTGCGGTCTGGTTGCCTGTTTGGAAGGTGGTCCGCCCCGTCTGTGACATGTTGCAGACGATCCCACTGTTCGTGTTCCTGATTCCTGTGCTGATGGTGTTTCAGATCGGCGAGTTTTCGGCCTTTCTGGCAATCTGCGCCTATGCCGTTGTTCCGATGATCCGCTACACACGGCACGGGCTGGTCAACACACCGGATGAGATGATGGAGGCCGCCATCTCTAGTGGCGCGACCGAGTGGCAGATCATGCGTGACGTGCGCGCGCCTTATGCTGCGCCGACTATCTTACTGGGTCTGAACCAGACCATCCTTTACGCCTTTGCCATGCTGGTGATCGCTGCGCTGATCGGAACCACCGGTCTGGGCCAGTCGATCTACCTGGCGCTGGGCCAGGCGGATGTGGGGTTGGGGATTTCAGCAGGGGCGGCGATGGCTATCCTTGCGCTGATAGCTGACCGCATCGTGCAGGGCTTTGCCGAGGAACGTCGCAAGGCGCTGGGCCTGTAAACATCGGCAGAAAGGCGGAACAACCGCCTCTCTGCCTCATTTGATTTCGGGCAAGGACGTTCCGGCGCCGGTGATTAAACCTGGCGCAAATGATCGGAGACTACCATGGCAGGCTGGCCCCTATTCTTTGCTGCACTGATAGCGTTTCTGGCGACCCATGCGATACCAGCGCGCCCCGCTGTGCGCGATCGTCTGATCACTACGTTCGGACGGCGCGGGTATTTCGTGGCTTATTCCATCTTGTCTCTGCTGGTTCTGGGTTGGTTGATCATCGCTGCAGCGCAAGCCCCGTATGTCGAGGTGATCCCACCCATTTGGATATTCCGCTGGATTCCCGTTCTGATGATGCCCGTTGTGTGCTGGCTCGCGGTTGCGGGCTTGACGATCCAGAACCTGTTTTCATTTGGTGGCCTGGGCCAGCGCCCGTTCGATCCGGAAAAGCCCGGCATTCTGCGCACCACGCGCCACCCGGTTTTGGTGGCGCTGTTGGTGTGGGCTGTCGCTCATCTGCTGGCCAATGGTAGCCTGTCCCACGTGATTTTGTTCGGTTTGTTTGCGGTATTTGCTGCGATGGGGCTGCCGCTGATTGATCGACGCAAGTCCCGTCAGATGGGTGCTGAATGGGGTCGGCTATCGCGCAACACTGCAAGGTTTTCTTTGCGTGCGCCACGCCCTTGGCCGCCTGTTTGGATCGGGTTTGTAGCGCTGGCGGCATTTGCAATCCTGCTTCACCTACACGAACCGGTGATCGGATTGTCTCCGCTGCCATAAGCTGAGTGGTGGTCGGGGCGGGTCGTGCGTGCTATTTGATGTTTCGAATTGTTGCGACAAGGGGATTTGCATGTACCTCGCCTATGTTACGACCACCGACCGCGGTGCAACTGACCGTCTGCTGAGCGCGGCTGCGGATCGCCTTTTGGCGGTAGATGCGCAGTTGGCGGGTGTGGTGCAAACCAACACCGAATGCGCCGACAGCAGCAAGTGCGACATGGACGTCCGTGTCCTGCCCGAGGGCGAGACCATCCGGATTTCGCAGTCTTTGGGTACTCAGTCGCGCGGCTGCCGTCTGGACCCTGCTGCACTTGAGCGGGCAGTTGGATATGTGACGGCATCGCTGGCAGAGAATCCCCATTTGCTGATCGTTAACAAGTTCGGCAAGCACGAGGCGGATGGGCGCGGTTTTCGCCCGGTCATCGCTGAAGCACTGGCGCAGGACATTCCGGTTCTTGTCGGGGTGAACGGTTTGAACACGGCCAAATTCGAAGAATTTACGGGCGGCGGTGCCGAGCAGATTGAGCCCGACCTTGAGGCGATCTTGGCCTGGTTTGACCGGGTCACTGCGCAACGTGAAGCTGCCGCCTGACAGAACGGTCATAAGGCGGGGCCATTGGTCCTGCCAATTTCTGCATGGTGCGGTGTGATCAGCCATCCATCACCCGCGCTGGTAAAGCTTGCTAGATGTCTGGAAGAAAATGGTGGGCGACCCTGGAATCGAACCAGGCGTGCGTCTCCGCGAGGGAGTTACAGTCCCCTGCCACACCTTGCGGCCTGTCGCCCACTGTCAGGCGTTGCACCTGACGTGGAGGCGTGATTACTAGCGCTCTAAAGGAGCGTCAACAGGAAAATACTGCTTTGACGCAGGAAACCGAATTCGCGGCCCGGAGGCCAAAGAAATGAAGAAACCCAAGTGGGTCGTCGAAAAAGAACAGGCGCGCAAAGCTGCCGCATCCGAAACTGTTTGGCTGTTTGGTCTGCATGCAGTGCGGGATGCGCTGATGAACCCAAACCGCACAAAATTGCACCTGATTGTGACACGGAATGCGCGGGACAAGCTGGTGGAAGCCATTGAATTTGCAGGTATTGAGCCCGAGATGGTTGATCCACGCAAATTTACCGCTCCGATCGACCCGGGGTCGGTTCATCAGGGCGCGGCCCTTGAGGTTAAGCCTTTGGAATGGGGTGGTCTGGCGGAAAACTGCATCGGGCGCGAACACCCGCGCGTCATTTTGTTAGACCGCGTAACCGACCCCCATAATGTCGGAGCGATTCTACGGTCAGCTGAGGTTCTTGGAGCCAGCGCTGTTGTCGGTATGCGCCATCACGCGGCGCCGGAAACTGGCGCGCTGGCCAAGACCGCCAGCGGCGCACTGGAACGTCAACCCTATCTGCGGGTGCGTAACCTGGCTGATGCCATTGTCGAGTTGCAGGGAATGGGGTTTCTGGTCCTAGGACTGGACGGCGAGGCGGACGACACGATCGAGGCCGCCTTGGGAGGTAACCCGGACCAGCCAGTGGCATTGGTGTTAGGCGCAGAGGGACCGGGCCTGAGGCAAAAAACCAAAGAAACCGTCGACAAGTTGGTCAAAATTGACGCTGTGGGCGGGTTTGGTTCCCTCAATGTCTCAAATGCGGCGGCGATTGCCCTATATGCTTCTAGGCAAAGATAACGACAGGAGAACGCCATTTCCACGCCATCCAAAATTGCGACCTGCTGTTACTGTGGGACCCGGGCAGCGCTTGTTCTAAAAGGCACGCAGCGCCAAGAGCTCAGTTGTTCAAGCTGCGGTGCCCCGCTGCATAACCTCAAGATGATGCCAAAGCGCAAACTGGAAGATGCCAAGGCGAACCGTCAAACAGCCAAGCAGGATCGTCCCTACAAGAGCAAAAAGAAGAAGAAAAAAGGCGTTTTCTCACGGGTGCTGGATGAAGCCTGGGATGTGATCGAGGACATTTTCGACTAAAGGCTGGCGTTGACGGTTCGAATGTTCACAAGCGCGTTAAAAGGGGTTTCAGTTGCGATAATAAATTGCATCTTGATACCCTGAGTTTCTATTTGTGATCCGATGACCATGAACAGACGTTTCCTTTTTGGCGCGATTGCCGCCTGTGTGATTGCTCTTCCTGCGTTTGCGCAGGATCTGCCCGTCTTCTATCGGACGGACGGTGCAGCTATGGCCGGATATGATGCGGTGTCCTATTTCAATGGCGAAACGCCTGTTCGGGGTCAGCCTGAATATGCGGTTATGTGGAAAGGCGCTGAATGGCACTTTGCCACCGCTGAGAATCGGGATGCGTTTGAGATGAATCCGCGTGCCTATGCACCTCAGTTCGGCGGGTACTGCGCCTTTGCAATGGCGCAAGGAGAGCTTGTCAGCACCGATCCGACTATTTGGCAGGTGATTGACGGTCGGCTATATCTAACCCACTCGCCAGAAATCGAGCGCATCTGGCAACGCGATACCGCAGCTTATATCCGCGAGGCCGAAGCGCATTGGCCAAGCGTTCTGTATGAATAACAGGGCGGCGGCCGTTTTTTTCTGATCTGTCATCACAAAATTGCGCGCTACCTCTTTTTTTCTCTGATCTCATGCTTAAATGTCACAGTGACCGCGGAACGGAACTGCCGCGGGTCATTTCACTGTCCCTCGTTCCAACAACTGGCGCTCAGGTATTCCTGGGCGCTTTTTTCTTTTGGAAAGGGCGACTAGGGTGCGCAAATGACTGAATATTCCGATGATTTCCTGACCCGGATTCTAAAGCGTACCAAAACCATTGCGGTGGCGGGCGTGTCGATGAATCCGGTGCGACCCAGCTATTATGTGGCGCGGTATTTGTCACTCAGGGGATACAAAGTGATCCCTGTTAACCCCGGCCATGCGGGCAAGATGCTGTTTGGCCAGACAATCCGTGCGTCGCTATCCGAGATTTCCGAACCGGTAGACATGGTCGATATCTTTCGCCGATCCGAAGCTGTACCACCCATAGTGGACGAGGCGCTTGAGGCGTTTCCCAATCTGCGCACAATCTGGATGCAGATTGGAATAGAACATGCCACGGCTGCGGCTACAGCGCAGGTGCGCGGGGTGGATGTCGTGATGAACCGCTGCCCGAAGATCGAATATCAGCGTTTGTTTGGCGAATTGCGCATGGGTGGTTTTGCCACCGGAATGATTTCGTCGAAACTCTGAGCGGTTATTCACCGAGATATGGTTGCAGTTCGCCGAATTGTTCCAAACGCCGCTTTTCCAGAACCACTTCGCGCGGAACCCAGTCATAGCGCGTGTCTTGTGGTAAGGGCGTCCAGTACAGCACGCCGCCATAGCGCCAGGGGTCCAGCACAACACCGTCATACATTGTCTCGCCTTTGCGACTAATGATTGCAGTGCTGTGGTCGATCCGGAACGGGTTGTCGGCATTAGCGATGGCGCGGTGCATTTCCAGCGTCCGGAAGTTTTCTTGATCCAGCCGCCGTTCGATATCCTCGGCCCAGTGCCAACACAGTCCGCGCGGCTTCAGGCCCTTGTTGACTTTGGCATTGTGGATCAGTGGCGGGTCGGTGATCTGATATTCCTGGGCCAGTTGATCGGTGTAGGCATAGGCAATGCGCGCGGCGCGGTTGGCCTCTTCAGGGTCGATGTCAGGCCCGAGGTTGCGGATTTCAGACGCCAGGCGCTGAACTTCATCACTGGTGGACGGCGGGGCAATTGCGCAGGACCCCAGAACGGCTAGCGCCAGTCCAAATACCAAAGCTCTGATCATCTGCGCGCCCTTTGACCTGCGAACCTGTCAGGATCAGAATAAAGGATCGACAACACCTGCGTCACCCCTTGGGTCGCGCGGCCTTTTCCGCGATGCCGCTGGTGCCCTGACGCCGGACCAGTTCGGCCAACACATCATCCAGCGCCACATCGCGCGCGGCCAGCATGACCAGCAGGTGATACAGTACATCCGCCGCCTCTGAGGTCAGCTTGGCCTGGTCGCCCTTGACCGCCTCAATGATGGCCTCAACCGCCTCTTCGCCGAATTTCTCGGCGCATTTCTCGGGGCCCTTGGCCAACAGCTTGGCGGTCCAGCTGCCTTCAGGATCCGTCCCTTTGCGGGCCTCAATCGTTTGGGCCAGGTCGTGCAGAATGCTCATGTCAGCCTCATCGGGATGCCAGCGGCAGCCATGTGTTCCTTGGCCTCGCGGATGGTGAATTCGCCGAAGTGAAAGATCGATGCGGCAAGGACAGCGCTGGCACCGCCTTCGGTGACGCCTTCGACCAGATGATCCAGAGTTCCAACCCCGCCCGAGGCGATCACTGGTACATTCACAGCATCCGAAATGGCGCGTGTCAGCGGCAAGTTGAACCCGGCTTTGGTACCATCGCGATCCATCGAAGTCAGCAGAATCTCACCCGCGCCCTTGGCGACGACGGTTTTGGCGAACTCAACCGCGTCGATGCCGGTGGGCTTGCGTCCGCCATGAGTGAAAATTTCCCACTTTCCAGGGCTGACGGTCTTGGCGTCGATGGCACAGACGATGCACTGGCTGCCGAATTGATCGGCGGCTTGGGCGATCACATCCGGGTTTGCCACTGCCGCCGAGTTGAAGCTGACCTTGTCTGCACCGGCCAGCAACAGAGCGCGCACGTCTTCCTTGGTCCGCACGCCGCCGCCAACGGTCAGGGGTACAAAGCACTGTTCCGCTGTGCGCTGCACCACATCGAACATGGTCCCCCGGTTTTCATGGGTGGCATGGATGTCCAGAAAGCAAATCTCGTCAGCGCCTGCCGCGTCATAGGCCTTGGCGGATTCCACCGGGTCACCCGCATCGCGCAAGCCAACAAAGTTAACACCTTTGACAACGCGGCCATCGGCGACATCCAGACAGGGTATGATACGGGTTTTCAGCATCTCTCGTCCTTTGTTGGCGCACCTCTAACGGCAAAGCCCCGCCGATGCCAGACTTGTGATTGTCACAACTCTGGAACCTGTGAAAACTGTCCCCAATTCATCAGGAGATCAATGAGATGCGTAGACTCTTTTTAGCAACCACTTTCATTTTCGCAGGAGCAGCTGCCGCAATGGCTGACGATATCATCAAGATGAAGACCGACAAATCGGTGACCCAGGCGCTGGACGCGCTTGAGGCGGCGATTGGCAACGCGGGTGCAACGGTTTTTGCGCGGATCGACCACGCCGCCGGAGCTGAAAAGGTCGGAACGCCTATCCCGCCCAATCAGGTGCTGATTTTCGGCAATCCTGCGCTAGGTACGCCTGCAATGCAGATCGACCCGCGTGCCGGACTGTTCCTGCCGCTCAAGGTGCAAGCGTATGAAGATGCCGACGGTCAGGTTTGGCTGATCTATGAAGATCCAAAAGAGACGATGGATGAGTTCGACGCGGTCGAAAACTCTCCCATCATCGAGAAAATGCGCGCGGCGCTGGCAAAGCTGACTGCGGCTGCCGCGCAGTAAATCAGGTCAGGGCGCGAATGGCCTCTGCCAGGTCAATCGCGCCGTCATACAGCGCCCGACCGGAAATCGCGCCGTTCAATTCCACACCGCAATCACGCAGAGCAATCAGATCATCCAATGAGCTGACGCCGCCTGACGCGATCACCGGGATCGATACGGCACGGGCCAAGTCCGCGGTGGCCTCAATGTTAGGGCCCTGCATCGCGCCATCGCGGTTGATATCGGTATAGATGATTGCAGCAACGCCAGCGTCTTCGAAGCTGCGCGCCAGATCAGTGACCTGTACATTCGTCTCTTCAGCCCAGCCTTTGGTCGCGACCATGCCGTTGCGGGCATCAATGCCAACGGCAACTTTGCCGGGAAAGGCTTTGGCCGCCTCGCGCACCAGATCCGGGTTCTCGACCGCGATTGTGCCCAGAATCACTCGGGCCAGACCTTTGTCGATCCAGGTTTCAATGGTGGCCATGTCGCGGATACCGCCGCCAAGCTGGGCGGGAACGTTGCATTCCTTCAGAATTGCCTCGACTGGGGCGGCGTTGACCGGCTCACCGGCAAAGGCACCGTTCAGGTCAACCAGATGTAGCCATTCGCACCCCGCGTCGACAAAGGCACGGGCCTGGGCGGCGGGGTCTTCATTGAACACGGTCGCTTTGTCCATTTCTCCGCGCAGCAGGCGCACGGCCTGTCCGTCTTTGAGGTCGATGGCAGGATAGAGGATCATGTTGTCAGGCCTTGAATCGCTGTTTTCCCGGCGGGATATCGCACAGGCAGGGCAGGGGATGCAACGCGACGCAAAGTCAATCTTGCCCCACGTCCACCAGCGCGCCAGACTGCTGGTCAAATAGGGAGGATTTTATGAAGAAAACAACTTTTGCAGCAGCCTTGGGGCTGGCATCTCTGATTTCGGGAGCGGCGATGGCCGACCCGGTTGACGGTCTTTGGAAAACCCAGCCCGGAGACACCGGCGGATATCTGCATGTTTCGATCGCCGAATGCGGCAGCGCGATTTGCGGTACCATCGATACCGCTTTTGACAAAGACGGGAATGAACAGCTGGAATATGAAAATCTCGGCAAGCAGATCATCTGGGATATGGTGCCTGATGGCGACGGCACCTATGGCGGGGGCAAGATCTGGGCTCCGGACAGAGACAAGACCTACAGCTCGAAAATGACCCTGGACAGCCAGAACAAGCTGACCGTCAAAGGTTGTGTTGCGGGTGGATTGGTGTGTCGCGGGCAGGACTGGATACGGGTTCAGTAACCGCTCAGGGCGTCCAGGTCAGGAAATTCCCGATCATGCGCAGGCCCACATCCTGGCTTTTCTCAGGATGGAACTGCATCCCGACCATAGTGTCACGGCCAATTACGGCCGTGACGTCCTGACCGTAATCCACATAGGCCAGACGCTGTGCCGGATCGCTGACCCGGAAATGGTATGAGTGGACGAAATAGGCGTGATCGCCTGATGTGACCCCGGCAAAGACAGGGTGTTCGCTTTCCAACACCAGATCGTTCCAACCCATATGCGGCACTTTCAGCGACCGGTCTGACGGCGCAATCTGCACCACATCCCCAGCAATCCAGTCCAACCCATCGGTGTCAGTGTACTCATGACCTTTCGAGGCCATCAGCTGCATACCCACGCAGATACCCAGAAATGGGCGGGCTTTCTGCTCGACCGCTTCGACCATCGCGTCATAGATACCCTTGTGCCCGCGCAGCTCGGCCGCGCAGGCAGGGAAAGCGCCGTCACCGGGCAGCACCAGCCGGTCGGCGCGTGCAACGACATCCGCGTCTGAAGTTACTACGACCTCGCCGGCGTCCAGTTCCCGCGCCATGCGCTGAAACGCCTTTTCAACGGAATGCAAATTGCCGCTTTCATAGTCGATAATGGCGGTGAGCATTTACAACGCGCCCTTGGTCGACGGAATCGCATCTGCTTTGCGCGCATCGGTCTCAACCGCGTCGCGCAATGCGCGCGCGACAGCTTTGAACGCCGCTTCTGCGATGTGGTGGCTGTTGAACCCGTGCAACTGGTCGATATGCAGCGTGATGCCGCCATGAGTGGCCAGCGCCTGAAAGAACTCGCACACCAGTTCAGTGTCGAAGGTGCCAATCTTGGGTGTCGGCAGGTCTACGTTCCAGATCAGAAACGGTCGCCCTGACAGATCCAGCGCACAGCGCACCTGTGCATCGTCCATCGGCAGGTGACATTCGCCATACCGCCGGATGCCCTTTTTGTCGCCCAAGGCCAGTGTCAACGCTTGCCCCAGTGCGATTCCGGTATCCTCGACCGTGTGGTGGTCGTCGATGTGGTAATCGCCCTTGGCGCGGATCGTCATGTCGATCAGAGAATGGCGCGCTAACTGATCCAGCATGTGGTCAAAGAAACCGACGCCGGTCTGGTTGTCATACTGGCCAGTCCCATCCAGATTGACCTCGACCGTGATCTCGGTTTCGGCGGTCTGACGGCTGATCTTTGCGCTGCGCATGGGCGAATTCCTTTTACTACAGGCGTGCTTATAGACGGGGTAGGGCGGGTTGATCCAGACCATCCGTCGCAATCGCCGCAAACTGTTGCAGGGGATTGCGCCCGGGCGCAGCCCATGTCAGCCTGCGGCCAACTCAACCAACAAGGCTCGGCCCATGTCCACCTGTGTTTTCATCCAGATCCGCTGCAAACCCGGCACCACTTACAAGGTGGCTGAAGAGATCGCGTTGCGCGAAATCCACTCGGAGCTCTACTCTACCAGCGGCGAATATGACCTGCTGCTGAAGCTTTACATCCCCGAGGCCGAGGATGTGGGACATTTCATCAATGAAAATCTGCTGGTGATCTCGGGTATAGAACGCTCGCTGACCACAATGACGTTCAAGGCGTTCTAGCCCTGCTCAAACGTTGTCACTCGGAAGATTCGGTCCGGGTCGTGATCGGAGTACTTCGGCGCGGTGTCAAAGACGTTCTTATGCGCCGTCCGCGCGGCCAATGTGAAGGTGGCTTTGTTCGGTTGCGGCATATGAACATATACGCGGGTCATGCTTTTTCAGCAGGCCGCGCCATAAGAAAACAGCGTTGAGTGAGAGGGTTTGTATCTGGAGCGGGCGAGGCGATTCGAACGCCCGACCCTAACCTTGGCAAGGTTATGCTCTACCCCTGAGCTACGCCCGCATCAGATACATATTTGGTCCGGAGACCTCTCAATGGAGCGGGCGAGGCGATTCGAACGCCCGACCCTAACCTTGGCAAGGTTATGCTCTACCCCTGAGCTACGCCCGCGCCGTTGAGTGAGGCGTGAAGTATTAATTCTGGCGGAAAGCTGCAAGGGGAAAAACGCGACTTTTGCAAAAAATCTTCTCGTGCGGAGGAAATCCAGACAGACTTGACCTCGCGTAGCAGCAGCCCGGTTCAACTGGACCGGTCGAGATTCCGCGTTAAGCTTTGCCCAGAGCTTAGGAATATTAATAGACGGAGCCACCCATGCTGACAATTACACCGGTTTATGCGGCATTAGCCGCCTTTTTGTATCTGGCGCTGAGCCTTCGGGTCATTGGCCACCGACGGGGCGAAAAGGTTTCCTACGGGGATGGTGGCAAGGGGCAAATGATCAAGGCGATCCGAACTCATGGCAATTTCGCGGAATACGCGCCGTTTGCGCTGTTATTGATGGCGATGGTTGAATTGCAGGGCGCCAGCGGGTTGCTGTTGAACCTGTTGGGATTGGCCTTGCTGGGTGGTCGCCTGCTTCATGCATATGGGTTTGGCAGGTCTCCGCAGATCGTTATCCTCAGGCAAATCGGAATGCTGCTGACATTTGGTTCAATCTTCGTAGCTGCAATAGCCAATATTGTGCTGGCGGTGTGAGCGCGGTGGGTCGCACACGCCGAAAAAAGCCACCATTTTACCCAAATTCAATTATTAACTAACTGTCAACGTTAACTCAGGTGCTTGATTTTGTGGTATCTGCTGCCACTGCTCAAGAAGGACAGGTGAATAATATGAAACGGTTCTTGTTACTTTCGCGTGTAGTTGCGACCTCATTTCTGCTGCTTGGCGCTGTAAGCTTTGTGGCAGTTGTTGCCGTACCTGATATGGCCATCGCCAAAAATGGTGGCGGCAAAGGTAATGGCGGTGGCAAAGGCAATGGTGGTGGAAATGGGAACGGCGCGGATAAGTCTGGCGACAAGTCCTCACAGGTGAAAGGTGGCAAGTCCTTGGGTAAAAAGGGGACTGGCAAAGGGTTGCTCGCCAGTCTTGGCCTGAAAAAGCAAAAAACTGCCAAAACGGGCGCTACGACTCAAAAGAAAAACGGGCTGGTCGCTTCGATTGGTAATCTGGTCAAGGGCAATAAGAAACCTGCCAAGATGACCAAAGTTACCACTGCTGTCGTTGATGAGGAGCCGGTTCACCCCAACAAGCACGGCAAAATTGCATCGGAGCTTAAAGGTCTGAACGCAGCCCATGCCAGCCAAACGGCTCTTATGAATGCGTCTCCGAACAGTATGCCAGGAAAACTGTACTCTTATCAGCAGAGCATTCTTGGTCATACCGATGCGGCGACAGATCTGCAGGATAAGAACGACGAACTGGAAGACCTGCAGGAACTGACCGCAGAAGAGATCGAAGAGGCCTATGAGCCGACCGAAGACGAGCTTGCCGAGGGCATCACCGCTCAGGACAAGTACGACGACGCGGTCGAAGAGGCTGCGCTGGCTGTAGAGGAGGCCGAGACAAACCTGGCCGGATCTTCTGACCCGCAAGAGGCTCTGGATACTCTGACCGGCGGTCGCGAGTTGTCTGACGACGCCCTGAACGAGCTGCACGACCTGCTGGGTCTGCCGGCGCTTGCGGATTATGATGTTTCTGGTGATGAAACAGAAAAGGCATTGGTCGAAGATGAGGTTGAAGGAGAAACCGTAGACGGCTGAACCTTAACCCAATGAAATGGAAAAGGCGCGCCCCAGAGGCGCGCCTTTTTTTGCTATTCCAGCTCGATCAGCAGGTCCTTGGCGTCAATTTGGCCGCCTGGCTGAACGTGGATGGCTTTGACTACGGCGTCCCTTTCGGCGTGAATGCCAGTCTCCATCTTCATGGCCTCGATGGTCAAAAGCATATCGCCTTCTTTGACCTCTTGTCCCGCAGTAACCGCAACGGTTGCCACGACACCCGGCATCGGTGCGCCGATATGTGCGAGGTTGCCGATTTCCGCTTTGGGTCGGGCCTGCGTGGTTGACGTCACCAGACGGTTTGGCACCCGGATCACACGGGGCTGACCGTTCAGTTCAAAGAACACTTTGACCTCACCATTTTCATCGGTTTCACCGATGGCCTGACAGCGAATCTCAAGAGTCTTGCCGGGATCGATTTCCGCGGCGATCTCTTCGCCGGGCTCCATTCCATAGAAGAATGTGCGCGTGGGCAGGGTGCGGACGGGGCCATAGATCCGATGGCGACCCATGTAATCAAGGAACACCTTGGGATACATCAGGTATCCGTTCAGATCCTCGTCGTCGACCTCTTTGCCGTCAAGTTGTTTGGATAGCTCGGCGCGCGTTTCCTCCAGATCGACCGGGGGTACGTCTTTGCCGGGGCGGTCAGTGTTGGGGCTTTCGCCCTTAAGCGCCTTGCTGATGATCGCATCAGGGAACCCGCCCGGAGGCTGCCCCAGATTGCCGCGCATCATGTCGATGACCGAATCCGGGAAGGCCACGTCCGAGTCCGGGTTTTCGACATCGGCGCGCGTCAGCCCTTGGCTGACCATCATCAGCGCCATGTCGCCAACCACTTTTGACGAAGGCGTGACTTTGACGATATCGCCGAACATCTGGTTCACGTCCGCATACATCTGCGCCACTTCATGCCAACGCTCTTCCAGGCCAAGGCTGCGCGCCTGAGCCTTGAGGTTAGTGAACTGGCCACCGGGCATCTCGTGCAGATATACCTCGGATGCAGGGGCCTGCAGGCTGGATTCAAAGGCCGCATACTGGCCTCGGACCACCTCGAAATAGTCGCTGATTTCGCGGATGGCTTTGATGTCCAGACCGGTGTCGCGTTCCGTATGGCGCAGCGCTTCGACCACAGTGCCCAATGTCGCCTGAGAAGTGTTGCCACTGAAGCTGTCCATCGCGCAATCCACTGCGTCCACACCCGCCTCGGAGGCGGCCAGAATGGTGGCGCTGGCGATACCGGCAGTGTCGTGCGTGTGGAAGTGGATTGGCAACCCGACCTCTTCTTTCAGCGCACGGATCAAAATCTTGGCCGAGGCTGGTTTCAGCAGGCCGGCCATGTCTTTCAGGCCCAGAATATGAGCCCCGGCATCGCGCAACTCTTTCGCCATGCCAACATAGTATTTTAGGTCATATTTGGCACGGTTCGGGTCCAGAATATCGCCAGTATAGCAAACGGTGCCTTCACAGATTTTACCGTTCTCGACCACCGCATCCATCGCGACACGCATATTTTCGACCCAGTTGAGAGAGTCGAAGACGCGAAACACGTCGATATTTTCTGACGCCTGACGAACGAATTCCTGCACCACGTTGTCGGGGTAATTGGTGTATCCAACCCCGTTTGCACCGCGCAAAAGCATCTGGGTCATCAGGTTCGGCATCACCTCGCGCAGGTCACGCAGACGTTGCCACGGACATTCCTGCAAGAACCGATAAGCCACATCGAAAGTGGCGCCGCCCCAGCATTCGACGCTGAACAGCTGCGGCAGGTTGGCCGCATAGCTCGGGGCCACTTTGATCATGTCGATCGACCGCATCCGCGTCGCCAGCAGCGACTGGTGCCCGTCGCGCATCGTGGTGTCGGTGATCAGCAACTGGCGCTGAGCCTTCATCCAATCGGCCACCGCCTGCGGGCCCTTTTGTTCTAGCAGATTGCGGGTGCCCATCTGCGGTTCACTTTTCAGAGCCGGGGCCTTGGCCTCTTTCAGATCGGTACGCGGTTCGGGACGATCCTTGGTTTCGGGATGCCCATTCACGGTGATATCCGCAATATAGGTCAGAACCTTGGTGCCCCTGTCACGGCGTCGTTTAAAGGTGAACAGCTCGGGCGTCGTGTCGATGAACTTGGTGGTGTATTCATTCGACAGGAAGGTCGGGTGTTTCAGCAGGTTGATGACAAAGTCGATATTGGTGCTGACGCCACGAATACGGAACTCGCGCAGCGCTCGGTCCATTCGCGAAATCGCGGCCTGTGGCGTCGGGGCCCAGGCCGTGACCTTGGTCAGCAGCGAGTCGTAGTACCGCGTGATTACACCACCCGCATAGGCCGTGCCGCCATCTAGGCGAATACCCATGCCAGTAGCCGAGCGGTATGCGGTGATGCGACCGTAGTCGGGAATAAAGTTGTTCTGTGGGTCTTCGGTTGTGATCCGGGTCTGAAGGGCATGACCGTTCAGGTGCACATCCGCTTGGCTGGCGGCGCCGGTGGCTTCGGCCAACGATTTGCCCTCGGCGATCAGAATCTGTGCCTGCACAATGTCGATACCTGTGACTTCCTCGGTGACGGTATGTTCCACCTGAACGCGCGGGTTCACCTCGATGAAGTAGAACTTGCTGGTTTCCATATCCATCAGGAACTCGACGGTGCCTGCGCATTCATAATTTACATGGGCGCAAATCTTGCGGCCCAGTTCGCAGATTTCCGCGCGTTGTTCTTCACTGAGATACGGGGCAGGCGCGCGTTCCACGACTTTCTGATTACGTCGCTGGACCGAGCAGTCGCGCTCATACAGGTGGTAAATTTCGCCATGTTTGTCGCCCAGAATCTGCACCTCGACATGGCGGGCGCGGATAATCATCTTTTCCAGATAGCCCTCGCCATTGCCAAAGGCAGCCTCGGCTTCGCGGCGGCCTTCCAGGACTTTTTCTTCCATTTCGTCCTCGGATTCGATTGGGCGCATGCCGCGGCCACCTCCGCCCCAGGATGCTTTGAGCATCAGGGGATATCCGATCTCTTTGGCTTGTGACCGGATCGCGTCCATATCGTCGCCCAGCACTTCGGTCGCTGGGATCACCGGAACTCCGGCGGCGATGGCCACGCGGCGGGCGCTGGCCTTGTCGCCCAAGGCGCGCATGGTTTCGGCCTTTGGTCCAATGAAGGTGATCCCGTTCTGGACGCAGGCATCCACGAAATCTGGGTTTTCCGACAACAAGCCATAGCCCGGGTGGATGGCATCCGCACCACATTCCTTGGCCACGCGAATAATCTCGTCAATGCTGAGGTAAGCGGCAACCGGCCCCATCCCCTCGCCGATGCGATAGGCCTCGTCCGCCTTGAAACGGTGCAAGCCAAGCTTGTCCTCTTCCGCATATACGGCGACTGTGCGTTTGCCCATCTCATTCGCTGCGCGCATCACGCGAATGGCAATCTCGCCGCGGTTGGCGATCAGGATCTTGTCGAAATGTGTCATATCAGGTCCCGGTCCTGTTTGTTTGGCGAACTTCTAGGCGAACAATACGCGCAGGTATATCGGTGATTTGGGTAGAACCGGCATGTTAACGCTCGCAAACGCCTCCTGTTGGTGAATGCTTGATAGCCTTGCTGCGCTGCGGCATCAAGACTGGTGAATTGCGGCGTGATTTGGTGTGTTCATTAAGGACTTTTTGACCACGGTCGGCAGGTGCTTTGCCGAGTTTCGACACATTAGGCAAGTTGCGCGCATGGTCGTGCCGGGTGCCGAGCCGATTGACTTCAAGAACGTTGGGAATGAAAGGCCTGACCGTGTCCGGTTATCGTGGATGTGTAGCCCCGAGAGGTTTTGGGCAGATCGTTTGCGTGCTGCTTGCCTCAAATCATTGCGTTACTTCTTTATCCGATCCTCTGAAAGATCACCGACCGTTTAAGAGTCTAGGCTCCAGACTCATTGATTTACAGCCAGAATAGGACTGTAGCAGCGAGAGCGATGGCCGAGAGGAATACCTTTGG